>JAAOYD010000113.1 GCA_018221165.1 Candidatus Woesearchaeota archaeon
CAGTCTCTGATTATCTCCAAACCTCTACTAATCCACTCTATATGGTTGCACAGACTCAAACACCTGTAGCTGATTCTTATGTGACGACATCAACTGCACCTGTTGATCCTCGAAGAAATCTTCGTGAAAGTCCGACACTCAGTGCACATCCAACAACCTATAGCTGTAGTGGTTGTTATCGTTAGAACTTCATCTTCTTGCGAGACATTCGTCCGCCCATCTGACCCTTCTGGAGCTTCTGCATCATCTTCTCCATGCCCTTCTCAGACTGGGCACCCTTGAACATCTTCACCATCTTCTTCGACTGCTTATACTGCTTCAATAGCTGTCGCAATTCAGAGATAGATTGACCACTACCCGTAGCGATACGTTCCAAACGACCACCAGACACACTATCAGGTTCTTCGAGCTCTTCCTTGGTCATGGAATCCATCAAGAAACGCCACTTCGTCAGCTTCCCATCCTGGACGTCGAGCATCTCCTTCGGCACATCCATCTGACCCATGCCCGGAATCATTTTCATGACCTTATTCAGCGGCCCCATCTTCTTCATAGCCTGCATTTGCTCATACAAATCAAGAAGATTGAACTCACCCTTGAGGAATTTCTGACCAAGATCTTCAGCGCGATCCTCGTCGATAGCATCCTTCGCCTTGTCTAACAACGCTTCCAAATCACCAAGGCCGAGCAATTGCCCAACAAAACCCTTCGGCTTGAACTCCTCGAAATCTTCAACCTTCTCACCAATACCGATGAACCGCACTGGAGCATCAGTGACGGAACACGCAGTCAACGCGCCGCCACCTTTTGCAGTACCGTCGAGCTTTGTGGAAATGACACCAGTGACTTTCACCGTGTCGTGGAACATCTGTGCTTGCTTCTCTGCAGCCTGACCAACATCAGCAGCCATGACAAGCAAGGTCTCATGCGGCTTCACTAAGGTATTGATACCATTCAATTCCTCGACGAGGTCATCACTCAACGCATCTCGTCCAGCGGTATCAACGATGACTAAATCAAACTCCTTGAGTTTCGGCGAGACCTTCTTCCAAATCTTCTCAGGGTTCTTCTCACCTTTGATGCCAAAGACCGGGACTTCGATTTGCTTGCCTAACTGTACCAGTTGATCATAGGCAGCAGGCCGCCAAGTGTCTGTTGTTACCAACGCAACCTTCAAGCCACGCTTCTTGTAATATAATCCGAGTTTACCAGCCGTTGTAGTCTTACCATTACCGAACAAACCAACAAGCATGACATAGGCAGGCTTCTTCCCTTCAAGGTCGAGTGGCTTATGGTCACCACCCAAGAACTTCACGAGTTCTTCATACACGATGTTGACGATGAACTCCTTCTTCTGCAAACCAGAAGGTGCTTTCTCAGAGAGCGCACGCTCCTTGATGCGATTCGAAACTTCGAAAACAAGCTTGACATTCACGTCAGCCTGCAAGAGCGAGCGCTGAATCTCCTTCACAAGCTCGTTCACAGCCTTCTCGTCGATGAACGACTTACCAGTCAGCTTCCGCAGGCTGCTCTTGAGAGCATCACCCAGCTTATCGAGGACCATGCAGGGGAGAAGACAAGTTTCATTTATAAAGGTAGAGGCCAGAAGTGAATGTCAATCTATTTCCTGACGCTCTCAAAGCAGATCTCTCTCGCGTTGATTGGTTCATTTTTACCAGGAAAGATGCAATACTCCTGATTCGTATCCTGTTCGCATCTATCTTCTTCTCCTTGAGTGGAGTATTCGCACCATTGAACCCCTTCTCCTTTGATGTAGAAGCACGTATGCTGTTGCACATGAGGCGTTCCTCCACTGCTCGTTCTTAGAGGTCCTCTCGAACTCTCCCTCCATTCGAATGCCTGTCCGTTGGAAAGCGTTCCTATCACTTCACTTCTCTGCAACTTTCCATCCTTGTAGACACATCTCAAGGTCATAATCTCTCCAGCTGTTGATCCTGTGGTCCTCTCGAAAGCCTCCAGCACTGCTTTCGGTTCGTCGCACTCGTATGAGTCGATGATTTCAGGGATGCCCTTGCAATAAGAGACTTTCTCATAGCCTACAGCATGATACAATTGGCATTTATATCTCTCGCATTTATCATCCAACGAACTGCATTTGCCTTCGAAGTGATTCATGAAATGATGCGCTTGACCCTCGTAGCCTATCGGCTCAGTAGGGTAATCGCATTCTGAAATGGCTACAGTTCCTGAACAACCAGTAAGCAAAGTCAGCACTGCTAGGAGCGGTATTAGCTTCATATCATCTTCTCAGAATTAGTCTTTTAAAAGAGTTATGCACCGGCCGGGACTCGAACCCGGGTAGCTGGCTTGGAAGGCCAGAATCATCTGTAGCAGCCAAGAGTCCTCTCTTGCCTGTAGCCACTAGATCACCGGTGCGTTACGCGCATGATTGCTTGTTTCTTTTTAAATATTGACGTTTGAATCCGTGGTATTTCTCTTGATGTTTTGGATTTGCTGGTCGAATAAGTCTGAAGAATCTGTCTATTTCTGCCTTCCGATTGATGTTGAGGTTTTTCCCAGAGACTGAAGGATGAAATCCGAGGTTAATTAGTGATTCTTTCGTTTCGTTTAGGAATTGAGGATCGCGGCTACTAATGTTTACAACAGCCCTTCCACTTCCTCGCTCATAAAAAGATCCATCAGTGTCAAAGAGTCCTCGAAGATATGCCTTCAGGTGTTTTTTGTTCAATGATGGTATGTGCAGCTTATTCTTCTTTTTTCCAATGGGGTGATATTTGTCAATAAATTCCCAAGCTTGTTTCGAGTATATAAAGATTTGAAGAAGATTGTCAAGAACTCGTTTTTTTGCTTGGATAGAAAATAGTTCATCGAACAATGCAACTATTCTGCCACCATATTCCTTGTCGACCAGATTGCTGATGGAGATTACGAGTGCATATTGATGAATTGCTCGATGACCATCTCCGGCCATTACTCCTAAGAATTCTGCGAGGTCATCTGTCATTTTCTTTGGTATTGAACAGTCAATTGGTGTGTTTGGCACTGTTTGGTATTTCACGTTGTATTTTCTCGTCGAGTGTTTCCTTAATGTTTCAAATGTTTGCTTTGTCATAAGTGAATCTTCATTTAGATAGAAGAACATCATTCCCTTGCTTTTTGAGATTCTCTCTGCTAATTCGCGCCATGTTTTCCTGCTATTCTCTTTGATTTCACGAAGAAATCTTTCTTGCATACCTTTTTCAAAAATAACGAATTCCATATCTTCAGAAGGAATTCTTGTTTTTGTAAAAAGGTTTCGAAAAATCTACCTATTATACTCTTTTTGACTCGAGGACCGGACAACCTTTTTAAACATACCGTTCACCTCTATAGCTATGGCCACCATCGTCATCTTCGCAGCCCACAACGATGACCACGCTTTAGGCATGGGCGCGACCATTGCGAAGCACTACAAAGATAAGGACAACGTCTACACTTTCATTGGCAGCTTTGGCGAGATGAGCCACCCGCACTTCAAACCAGAAATCATCAGGAAAACAAGAGTCAAAGAAGCACAACGAGCTGACCGCATCTACGGCGGCAACGGCCAAGTGCAATTCCTTGGACTCCGCGAACTCAAATTCGAAGAAGACTTCAAACGAAAGAAACTGGACAAGCAACTGCAGAAACGACTGAACAAACTCAAACCAAGCAAAATCTACATGCCCGGAGAAAACGACAGTCATCCTGACCACAAAGCCATCACAAAACTTGCCCTCGGTGTTCTCGACAAGACCAAACTCAAACCAGATGTCTACGCCTACTATGTCTACCCGAACTTGCAACATCCGAAAACAGCGAAGCTCATCGTCAATGTGAGCGACACCTATCGAAAGAAAACAGAAGGCATCCGCGCCTTCAAGAGCCAAATACATTTTTTCACACACGCATTCACAAACAACATCGTTTATCTCTACGCACTCGCGAGGAACTCATTCAATGGGTTCATGCACGGCACACGATGGGCGGAGACATTCTACAAACTCAGGTAATACAATGAAGCCACGACTCCTCATCTCAACGGACAACTTCCAACCTCGCCACGACGGCATCGCGAGTTTCCTCGCTGAGATTATCCCAAGATTGCTGAACGATTACGAGATTACCGTCGTCAGTCCCGACTACGGCGTCGCTCCAATTGACATGCAGATTAGGCGCATCCTCATCCCAATCAAGAAGAAAGCATGGGGAGACTACGTCCCGGCGCAATGGCGCCCCGAAGCGGTCGATGCGGCAGTGAAGGACGCCGACCTCGTGTTCTGCCAGACCATCGGGCCTATCGGCATCGCGGCACACCGTGCGGCACGTAAACGGAAGAAACCACTCATCGCCTTCATTCACAGTATCGAATGGGAACTCGTTCCAAGAGCGCTTAACAATCGACTCCTAAAGAAACTCGCCTACCCACTTACAAAATTCCTTACCAAGCATCTCTACAACAAATGCAGCCTCCTCATCGTACCAAGCAAGAACACTGCAGAGCTACTGACCTGGCAAGGTATCTCGACAAAGAAGAAGGTTGTGCATCTCGGCGTCGACACGAAAAGATTCACAAAAGGCGACCGCGCGGCCATGAGAAAACAACTCAAGATTCCCAAGGATGCGTTCCTTGTTGGCTTCCACGGTCGTATTGGTTATGAGAAGAACCTTCTCACGCTCACGAGAGGTTTCCTCCGCATGCAGCACAAGAACAAGAAGCTCCTCCTCGTCGGTGATGGCGTGCCGGAACTGAAAGAGCGACTCAAGAAAGTGCGCGGATGCATCATGCCAGGAGCGCAAGAAAATGTTGTGCCTTACTTACAAGCACTTGATGTCTATGTCATGCCCAGCTTTACAGAAACAACTTCACTCGCAGTGCTCGAAGCCATGAGTTGCGAACTCCCCGTTATCAGTTCACCTGTTGGTTTTATCCAGCAATACATTAAGCATGGGCAGAACGGTTTTTTCTACGAAACCAAGAGCGCGCTCGACCTGGCACGCAAACTCGAACTGCTCGCGAACGACCACATCCTCCGTGTCAAGACTGGCAAAGAAGCCCGGAAGACTGTGAAGGAGAAATTCGACTGGGACATCGCAGCAGAGTTGATCGCGGAAACGTTAGCTCAGATGAAGAGACGCAAGAGCTAGAGTCGTTTCATTTCAACTTCGATAAGATTTCTTGGCCAGCCAGCGAGAATGAGCTGTTCTTTAATCTGAAGGTCTGCAAGTCCTTGTTTACGGAGATCTGTAATGTATTCACCAAGCTTTCCAAGATTGTCTTCCATGAGCTCCCTGTCGATTATGTCTTCGTCCCAACCAGTTCTTAGTAATCCCTCTTTGATGCGTTCGTCACTGCCGCCATTCTCTCTCATTTTATGGATATAGGCATGGAGTGCATTATACGCACCATCTTCTTCAACACCTTCAGGACTCTTCGGCTTCAGTTGTTGTAGAACGAGGAAGATAACGAGGAACAAGAGTGCAGTTATGATGGTGCCCCAGAGGATAATCTTAGCTAGATTACTTTCTTCTTCCTTGATGACGGAAGACTCGTCGTCTTTAGTCACTTC
>JAAOYD010000015.1 GCA_018221165.1 Candidatus Woesearchaeota archaeon
CCGTCAGGTCCCCATTGTATGAACTCTGTTCGTTCAAGTCCGAAGGCATTATACTCATATACATTTCCTGAACCATACGAGCCGTTATTGTCGCCTCCTTCATACGCCCTGAGCACTGTTTTGTTGATGTCTACGAAGATGTTGTTCTCAATGCTGTTGTTGCGTACTTCGCCGTGTTGAGTTGGTTGTCCGAGACCAATAGTCCCAGTATATGATGAGACTTGAACCCCTATGAATGCTTTGACGATGATGTTGTTGTAGATTTTGTTTCTAGATCCTGCGCTGGTACCTCGAGAGTCAATCTTTATGGCTGCATTCGCCCAATCGCCATAACCTGATGTTTCTTGTGCGTTGTCGTATAGGATGTTGTGGTGCACAATGGTATCGTGTGTGCTTTCGAGGAAGATTCCATTTCGTCCTGTCGTGTTTATTCTGTTATATCTGATGATGTTTGGTTCGCTCTGGTTGGTCGGTGATGCAATATCCATCCATATTCCTACCGGCCTCGACTGGTAATTATTTGGTGTTGGACCGTAGTTGTCTGGAAGCCCATTGTCATATACTTCGTTATATTCAATGATAACGTCGTCCATTCCGGCTGGTCCCCAGAACTTGATGCCGCCTGTCCATCTGAAGTCATCATTCCAGACTTTTTGGTAAATGGCGTTTTCGTAAATCTTGTTTCGTCTGATACGGTACCCTGAGGTGGGCGTAGCTATATTGTAGACTCCGAAGGTGACTCCTGAAATGCCGTTGTATCGTGCTATGCTGTCTTGTACAGTGATATTGCCGTGGACTGCATTTCCAGTTGTTCCTATTCCATGATGGAAGTTCCACTCGGCCGTTACGTTTGTGATAGTGATGTTGTTTGGGTTATCCCCGAATATTCCATAACGGTTAACATGGCTCACTGTGATATTTGCAATGTTGACATTGGAGTTGTCGAAAGAGATTGCTTCATTTCGTTGACCAGCTTCAACTGTTGTATTTGTGCTATCCGGGTTGCCGTTGCTGTCGTAGAGATAGAGTACTTGCGTGGTGCTGTTCCACCACCAATCGAAGTTGTTCGTTAGGTTATTGGTGATGTTGTTTGTGGCGTTGTTGGTGATGTATATCCTGTCGCCGAAGGTCCCGTTTATCCAGAGTTGCTCCGGCTCTGTTGAGAGGCTGATGTTGTAGATGTTGCCGCTGTAGACTTGCCAACCGGTGATGATGTTATCCCCTCTAATCCTTGGCTGAGCGCCTGTGCCGTAGGAACTATATGTGGTGCGATGAGTGCTATTGCCTGAATCAACATACAGCCGTTCTCGCCAGGTTTCTCCACGTTTGAACAAGACGATATCTCCTGGATTCTGAGTTTGGCTGTTCACCTGGGCTATTGTCTGCCAGGCGCTTCCTTCGCTGGTGCCGTTGTTGCCGTCGTTACCGCCGGTGGCGTCGACGTAATAGGTGGTGGCGCTCGCCACATGGATAGCCAGCAAAACTATAAGAAGAAATGATAGTAATCTCTGTCCTCTGCTGAGAGGTTGTCTCACCACAACTCCACCATGAATGATTCAGTTCTGTTATCCGGAAGAAGGGTTTATAAAAGTTTTTTATCCACTTATAAAGAAGATACTCAGACGAAGAGACGCACCACGAAGAAGGCGTAGAGCAAGAGTAGCAACCAGCCTTCCCATCTTGTCACTGTTTTGTCCTTCGATGTCACGAAGTAGAGCATGAAGGTCGCGATGACGAGCATGGCTAAGCTCCACAGCATCGTTGACGGGATGAGCAAGGTGCCGAACAGGCCGGTGATGCCCATGACTGCGAAGAGATTGAAGATGTTGCTGCCGAGGATATTGCCGAGCGCCAAATCGTGCTTGCCCTTCAATGCTGCGGTAACTGTGACAAACAATTCTGGCAAGGATGTACCAAGTGCTACAGCACTGACTGCAATTATGTCATTTGGAATGCCTGTTGCGGACGCGATGCCAATCACACTCTCAACAGTGAAACGCGCGCCGACATAGATGAGCACGCCACCAGCGAGCAACGGTATCCATATAGGGCCTGTTACTTTTTGCTTCTTCACTTTCTTTTTATTCTTATTGTGTAAGTAGTTGAGGTAGATGGCGTAGCCGGCGAGCATGAACAGCGCTTCAAAGAGTGTGAACGCGCCGTCGAGGCACATCAGCACCAGGAGAAAAGTCGCGGCGAACAGTACGGGGAAATCTACTTGGCGAAGCTCCCATTTCGTGGAGATCTTTCCGGCGATGACAGCGCCCAGTCCGAGCACCAGAAGGATGTTCGCGATGTTGCTGCCAAGGACGTTTCCGATGACAATCTCTGACTTGCCGGCGAGCACTGCGGCGATGCTTGATGCGAGTTCTGGCAAAGATGTGCCGACAGAAACGACAGTCACGCCGATAATGAATGGTGAAATGCCAAGCTTGTGGCTCAGCTTTTCAGCCGCTTCAGTAAACCAATCGCTGCCCTTGACGAGGACTGCGAGAGAGATGATGAAGATGAGGATCCAGGCAACCAGTGGTACCATCGTTAGATTTTCAAGCTCGTAATCTTGCTCATGCCGTGTTCGTTCATGCTCACGCCGAAGAGATTGTCGGCCTCGCTGATGATAGCGTCGTTGTGACTGATGATGATGTACTGTGCGCGGGCGCAATACTGGCGGATGAGTTTCGCGAGCTTCTCGCTGTTATGCTTGTCCAGCGCAGCGTCCACTTCATCCATGATATAGAACGACGCAGGCTCGTGCTCTTGCACCGCGAAAAGGAATGCCAACGCTGTCATGGTTTTTTCGCCGCCGCTCAAACTGCGGATGTCGAGGAACTTCTTACCAGTAAGCTTCACCTTGATAGTGAGGCCGCCGTTGAATGGGTCTTGCTCATCCTCCAATTCGAGGAACGCATCACCTTTCGTGCTGAGCTGCATGAAGAAGTGCTTGAAGTTCTCGTTCACCACAATGAATGTCTTCATGAAGAGCTCCTTCTTCTTCGCGTCAATCTCATTAATCATTACTAAGACGTCTTCTCGCTCGCTACCGAGCTTGTCCTTTTTCTCGATGAGTGAGTTATACTCTGTTTCAACCTGGTCGTAGATTTCCAACGCTTTCATGTTCACCGCGCCAATGCTCTCTACAAGTCGTTCGAACTCGCGTACCTCGAGCTGGATGTCTTCTTCTGACTTTTCGCTCTTCTTGTAGGGGTCAACACCTTCGTAGTGTTTGAGCTCCTCGTTGACGCCGGCTAATTCTGCTCTGAGGCGTGCTACTTCGAGAGAGATGCCGGTGTTCTTCTGCTCCATCTCCCGTACCTTGAACTCGCGCTCCTTGATGGTGGTTTCGCGCTCGCGCACTTCATCTTCAAGTTTGTTCCGCTTTGCGAAGAGCTCCTTGAACTGGCTGAAGAACTTCGCTGAGGCTTTCTCTTTCTCCTTGAGTGCCTTCTCTTCCTCTTTCAGCTTGATAGTCAACCCTTTCTTCTCCTGCTCGAATGTAGCCTTCTCCTTATCATGCTGTTTGAGAATCCCTTGCACCTTCTCTGTTTCGGGACCGAGAATGTTCTTGACTTCTGATTCGGATGTTCGGAGTTCACCTTGCAATTCAGCAATCTCCTGTTTGAGTTCCTGCTTCTTCTCTTCGAAGCTGTTCATCTCCGCGAGCACAGTCGGACTGCGGAGAGCGCTGAGCTGGTCACGTAACTGTTGCTTTCTAATCTTCATCTGGCCAAGCGCGCCAGTCTTCTCGCTGACAGCACTGATGATATCATCGAGCTGTTTCTCAAATCCAGCGAGGTCATCCTTGAGTTTCTTTTTCTCATCCTTAGACAAGCCGATATCCGCACTGTCCAGATGGAGCGATTTCTCACTTTTGATAATTTCCCCTTCCAAGCCGGCTTTCAATTCACGTAAGCGTGTAATGAGTTCTTCGTTGTCATCGCGTTTCTTCTCCAACTTGGCGATAACTGCTTCGGCGTCCATGACTTCTGTTTCGAGCTTCTCGATTTTCTCACTTGTCTCCTTCTGCTGGAAACCAATACCTCGGCGTTCCTTGTTGCGGAAACCACCACTCATCGCACCGCTGGTTTCGAGGAGGTCGCCGTTGAGTGTGACCATGCGGGCCTTGCCAACACCGAGCTTCCTCGCGGAATCGATGTCCTTCATGACGACAGTGCTGCCGAACACGTACTGGAAGACCTTTGCGTATTGCGTTTGATACTCGACGAGCTTGCTCGCGAGGCCGATGACTGCACCGCCTGCTTTGATGGACGATTCCCCTGGCGCCCGGAGCTTGTTCAGTGGTAAGAACGTCGCGACACCCAGTCTGTTGTCGCGGAGGTGCCTGATGCATTTCGCAGCGACCTCATCAGTGTCGACAACAATGCTATTGACGCGTGGGCCGGCAGCAATTTCGAGGGCGAGCGAGTAGTCCTCCTTCACCTTACCGAGGCTGGCGACTGTACCGTGAATACCTTTGATTGTGCCTTTGCTCTTGAGTGCGAGGATGGCAGTGATTGCGTGACCGCCAGCGATGCGCTCTTGAATACTGGATTGTTTTGCTTGTAGCTTCGCAAGCTCTTCTTTCCGAGAGAGGGCTTTGCCACGCGCGTTTTGTAATTGGGCAACTAATGAAGAATCGTCATTCAACGCTGTGCTGAGTTCCTTCGTCGCTTTCTTGAACTGTTCCTTCTTGTTTTTCAGCACGTCGAGTTCCTTCTTGTGCTCTTTCTCGATGCCTGCTACTTTTGCAATCTTCTCATCAATCTGCTCGAGCTTGATTTCGACCTTGTCCTTTTCACGCAGGAGTTCCTGCTGTTCTTCACGGAGCTTGGAGAGTTCGTCCTGTAATGTTTCAGCTTCCTTATCGATGCTGTCCAGTTCGTCGTCAAGACCGGTGGCGTCTTCCATCTTGTGCTTCTTGCGGAACTGTCCCAAGCGAGCGTCGAGCTTGGCAACGCTCTCTTCACGCGTCTTGATGCGCTTTCCGAGATCCTTGCGTTCATCTTCAATGTGCTTGATTTTATCGAAGAGTTCCTTGTTCGTGCTTATGAGTTCATCTTTTCGATCATCCAACTTGATGAGTTCGCCTTCGAGCGTGTCGACGCGCTGCTTGTTCACCGCAAACTCAACCTTCATGGCCTCGATTTCCTTGTGCAGCTGCACTTGTTCCTTCTCGCCCCGACGCTCGACTTCCTTGCTGATATCGTCGAGTTTCTTGCGGCGCTCCTCAATCTCCGCCTCAAGCTTTGCGCGCTTCTCGCCGAACTTGTCCAACTCAGACTTGTGTTTGGACACTTGTGATTCGAATTTCGCGAGTTCTGCATCCTTGTGTTTCTTCTTGATTGTCAGGAGTGTGCATTTGTTCCGCTTGATTTTCTCGTCGAGTTCCTTGAACTTCAACGCTTGGTTGCGCTCTTTCTTCAGCTCACGCAGATAGGTCTTGCGTTCTGCGAGGACGATGTCAGCCTCGTTCAGCTTCTCTTCGACGCGATCGAGCTCACGGATAGCCTTAGCTTTCTTATCTTCATAGATAGAGATGCCAGCAATCTCTTCGATAATCTGGCGGCGCTCGTTCGTGCTCATCTCGATGAGATGATTGATGTCTCCTTGGAGGATGATGTTATAGCCGTCAGGGTTAATCTTGTCCCTGCTGAGCATGTCGAGGATTTCCTGTCGGGTGGAGCTCTTGCCGTTGATTTTGTATTTTGACTGGCCGCTCTTCATGACAATACGGGTAATCATGAGTTCAGGGGTGTCGCCGAAGATGCCAATACTGTTATCAAAGACGATAGTGACTTCGCCCTGCTTAGCAGGCTGTTTCTTCTTGCCGCCGTTATAGATTAAGTTGGCTGATTTCTCGGCGCGTAACCCTTTGGCGCTGCCTTTTCCAAGAACGAAGCATAGGGCGTCAAGTACATTAGACTTGCCACTTCCATTCGGACCGAGGACACAGTTAAAGCCGTCGCCCATCATAATCTCTGTCTTGTTGGCGAAGCTTTTGAAGCCCTTCATCTCAAGACGCTTGATTCGAGTCAATACAACCCACCTACCTCTTACTGTTTCAAACTGCCCAAGAAGGGTATTTAAATGTTTTTATGCGCTTCAGACGAGCTTATGACGCTTGAAGAGGTCCTCTGTCGCTGCCTTTGCTATTTTTGATCCCTGAATGAGGAGCTTGCCGGTTGTGTACTTGATGACGGTTGCTCCCGGACCTGTCATTCTGAGAATTTCATATTGGGTCTTTGGCGGGACAAACTCGTAACCGTGTTGTTCCAAAGCTGCGAACTTCTTGATTTCCTCTGCGTGTTCGGCTTCTTTCTTCTTTTCTTGTTCGCTTTCTGTTTCGAAATGGAATAATGAACGTTGCTTACCTGCTTCCACCACATTCTTGTAGGTGGCCCAGCTCTTTCTGAAGATGTCCTTGTATTTCTTCTCCTTATAGTTTTCTCTCAAGAACTGCTGCGTCGATGGATCAGCAGGATAGCCGGAGCCGATAGGCTGCTTGATGTTCTTCTGGAGTTTCTCTATTTCCTTATCCCTATTGACCTTTGCGATGATAGATGCTGCGCTTACAACAGGATAGGTAACATCCGCCTTGTGTTCTGCGATAACTTCGATGTCCTTGTCGAGCAACGCTTTGATGTCAGCAGCGTACTTTTCTGTGTTCTTGGTCGGGCAGTCAATAAGAGCCTTTGTTATCTTCTTTTTCTTGAGCGCTTTATTGATGAGTGTGATGGAGGTTCTGAGTTCGAGAAGGTTGAGATTGTCATTCTCACCTTCGACAGAGGAGTCTATTTCTTTTGGTGAGAGGATGATGAGTTCAAATCCTACTTTCTTCTTTTTCTTGAGTTCTTTGAGTCGTTCGAGCGTTTCTTCTCGTTGTTGTGGAGTGAGGAGTTTTGAATCCTTTGCGCCGATCTCTCTCAGAAGAGCAGAATCTTTCTCCTCTACCCAGCAGCAGGCCATGGTCATCGGACCGAGCACCGGGCCCCGTCCAGCTTCCTCCACGCCGCAAATCCACGCCATACATTCCCTTTCTCAATCGATTTTAAAAAACCTTCTGCCCCAGAAGGGCCTCATGGAAACCTGGCTCCTCTTTGCCATCGCAGCCTATACCACACTCGCGGTCTCTGTCAGCATCGACAAGTACGTGCTGAACGAGCATTACTACCCGCTTATTATCACCTTCGTCAACATGCTCTTCGATGCTATCATCCTCTTCTTCATTGGTACCTTTGTCTTCGCCATGTCGCTTCCGAGCCTCGCAGAGCTTCCCGTACTCCTGCTCCTTGCTTTCTTCTACACTGTGATGTTGGTGCTCTACTATGAGGGTATGGGGAAAGGAGATGTGACCCGAGTATATCCCTACGGCCGAGCCCTCTCAATCTTTGCCCTCTTCTTCCTTAGTCTCTTCTTCTTCGGCGAACAAGCGTCTGCTTGGCAGTATGTCGGTATCTTCCTCCTCCTTATCGGTGTCTTCCTCATCATCAGCAAACGATTCGAGCTTCCGAAGTTGGATAAAGCTTTCATCCTCATCTCCGGCGCCACAGTCTTTGGCATCGTCTACAGTCTCCTGGCCAAACACTTCCTCGTTGAAATCAGCCCGGTCATGATTGCTTTCACTACCTACCTGTTCGGCACGGTCATGCTCTTCATCTATCTCCTCGCACGGAAGAGCGTCTGGTATGACGCCGAACGTACTTTGGAACTGCCAGGGGCAAGCCATGTTGCGCTCTCGGCTATCTTCGGCTCTGTTGGATTCCTCCTCTTTATGCTCGCGCTCGAACTGGGAGAAGGGTCCAAGGTGTATCCCTTAGCCGCGCTCCAAACACTCCTCGTCGTCCTGGCCGGCTGGCTCTTCCTCAAGGAGAAGCCTACCACCTGGCGTGTCGCTGGTGTCGTGGCGATACTGCTCGGTATTATTCTCGTGGCATGGTAGTGCATAAAACCTCCACTTCTGTACCCTTCAACGATGGCTTTATATAACGCTGTGTGCTCGCCCAAGGTATCAGATTCCAAGGTGATACTATGTCCAAAATTGATGTTTTCAGTAACGCGATGCAGCAGCTCGAGCACGCGTACAAGTACCTGGAGGTAAGCAACGATGCCAAGGCTGTGCTCGCACAACCGAAACGCATCACAGAAACCAGTATTCCTATACGCATGGGCAACGGCTCACTTAAGGTGTTCACTGGCTACCGTGTATTGTACAATGATGCTCGCGGCCCGGGCAAGGGCGGTATCCGCTTCCATCCGGGTGTTAATTTGAGTGAAGTCAAAGCGCTGGCGTTCTGGATGACTATCAAAACCGCAGTCATGGGCATTCCCTTCGGCGGCGGCAAAGGCGGTGTTATCGTCAATCCGAAAGAATTATCGAAGCACGAGCTTGAGCATGTCAGTCGTGGCTTCATCCGTGGAGTTGCGGACGCTATTGGTCCGGACGTTGATGTGCCTGCTCCAGATGTCTACACCAACCCGATGATTATGGGCTGGATGGCAGATGAGTACGCGACGATTACCCGGAAGTACCAGCCAGCAGTTATCACTGGCAAGCCGCTTCCCATGGGTGGTTCCGAAGGCCGTGGCGAGGCCACCGCGAAAGGAGCCTATCATGTGCTTATGGAAGCAATCAAGGCGCTAGAGATGGACGCGAAGAAGAGTACCGTGGCTATCCAAGGCTTTGGGAATGCAGGCTACAATCTCGCGAAGATGCTCCACGAAGAAGGTTTCACCGTTATTGGTCTCTCTGATTCAAAGGGTGCGGTCTGTAAGATGGACGGTCTCGACCCTGAGCACGCGATGCGCGCTAAGAAAGAGAAAGGTAGCGTGAATGACATCTACGAAAAAGGCAGTGTTGCTGATGAGAAAGGCTGCAAACACATCACGAATGAGGAGCTGATTGAATTGGATGTTGATATTCTCGTTCCTGCCGCTCTGGAGAATGTGATTACAAAAGAGAACGCTGCCAAGGTGAAAGCGAAGATTGTGCTCGAAGTGGCAAACGGTCCGACAACGCCTGAAGCGGACAAGATTCTGTATGACAAAGGTATTCTTGTGATTCCCGATGTGTTGGCGAATGCTGGTGGTGTCACAGTCAGCTACTTCGAATGGGTGCAGAACCGCCAAGGCTATTACTGGACTGAGGATGAGGTGTTCGACAAGCTCAAACCCATCATGGTGCGCGAGTTCAAGAACATCTATTCATTGATGCAGGAGAACGACGGCATGATGATGCGCGATGCGGCTTTCGTCCACGCCATCAAGCGAATCGTCGCTGCCATTGAAGCAAAAGGAACCGAAGCGGATTACAAAGTGTGATTCTCAGAATCGGTCACAAGACATAAAAAGAGGGCGCAGACCGCAGCGATGTCTCATGATTGATAGCACACTCGAAGAGAGCCTTGAATGCACCTGCCCTAATTGTGGCAAGGACCACCACGCTAAGTTCTTCAGCCTCTTCATGAGCGACATGCACTACATCATCGGAGACTGCGAGAGCTGCGGCTACCGTATCGAGTTCCGCAAAGATGATCTCGGTTCAGGGTTATTCATGCCGAACGGCGAAGCCACGACGGTGAAAGACACGTTCAAGAAGGAAAGCATAGAGCATGTCAAGGCTGCGCTTAAAGTTGAGGACAAGTCGACCAACGGCACCTTCGCTGGCATGCGAATGCGATTCCTGGATAAGGAAGAGATACGTGAAGAACGAGAACGGCACTAAGGCAGTGTGAGAATTCTGTAGCCATCTTTTTCTACAAGAATAGTATGTTCTGATTGACTGACGAGTCCGTGACCTTCTTCAGGGAGCGGTGGGTAGGCGTGGATGACGTCTGCTTGCTTGAGTTGGCCGAGAGCGAGCTTTGTCTTCGCGCCGAACTCAGCTTCGAGCCAGCGCGTCGTGAAGGGCAGGCCGTTGTAGGTCTTGATGCGTTCTAAGACTTGACGTGCGAGTGGAGAACGCACACCCTTGACACCGGACATGGCAAACAAGGTTGGGCTGTCAGCGTTATAGATGAGTCCTTTCCCCGTCGTGGCGAAGGGTTCAATCGCGATAACTTGGCCTGCTTCCAAAGGTTTTTCATCACCGCCGTCATAATTCGGAATGCTCGGGGTGGTATGTATCTCATACTGGCCGAGGCCGTGACCACTGAGATTGCGAATAGGACTGAAGCCACGCTTCACAATCTCCTGCTCGATTGCTTTACCGAGTTGTCTTGGGGTGACTCCAGCTTTGACGAGCTTGATAGCTGCGTCTCTTCCTGCTTTGCTGGCCGCGACAAGCTTGTTCTTATCCTCATTGTCCTTGTCAAGGTTGATAGTGATAGCGTTGTCGCCCACATAACCGTCCACATGGGCGCCCACATCGAGCTTCACGACGTCAGTGTCTTGGAAGACCCTGTCGTCATCCATGGTCGGGCAGAAATGAGCAGCAACGTCATTGATGCTCGTCTGGGCCGGGAAGGCGATGCCTGCACCCTGTTCTTTGATGAAGGTTTCTATCTTGTCGAGCACATCTCGGACGATTGCGCCGGGCTTGATGAGGCTAGCGCCGTATTCCAATGCTTGGGCTGCTACCTTGCCGGCTTTGACGTAGTTCTCGAGCACTTCAGGATTCATAACAAGAAGGAGAAAGATGGCGTTTATAATTATTGCTGGGGTTTGCGGGCGATGAAGTACGGTGGGAGGTTGTCTGGGTCAAGTCCGCTGCTTTCTATCGAAAGCCTGACAAACAAATCAGTAATTGATGGTGTGATGCGTTCGCACGTCAGTCTATGCTTGTAGAAACTCTGAATCTGTTCGAACCGAGAGGGGCTTTTGAACTGACCACTCCAAATGAGCATGAACCCACCAGGAACGAGACGGTCGATGTAGACGACGGCGTTGGCCCTATCTTCTCTTCGAGGATTCACAAGACCTCCTCCGTCCACGATTGCCCCAAAGCCATAGTTCTTCCAGATGGTCTGGAACTTCTTTCCAGCCTCGAGCCGGTTATTCATCATGCTCTTTGCGGGATAGAGCTCGCTTATTTTGCGTTGAACCTTATGGAGTGCAAGTGATAGTTCTTCTGAGTTGTGGAAATAGAGAATCTTCGCCCCGCGTTCCACACCGCTCTTGTTCTGGAACTGCGGAAGCTGCACCTCGTCTGCGATACTCTCAAGCAAGGCTTGATGGAGTTCTGCAGGTATCATACTAAGAGAAATGAGAAGAGAGATTTAAGTCTAACTAATAGATAATCGCGACGACCTTGCCCGTGATTTCGTCAAGGCGCACCTTACAAGGGTCAACCTTCGGGTTGTTATCGCCCTTGGTGAGCCAGTAGATGCCGAGATCGTCAGCGCCTTGCTTGATGACACGGTGGATAATGGTGCCGTCGCCTGCGCAGCTGTTCTTGTAGGCGATGATGTCGCCCTCCTGCACATCATCAGCAGTCTTGGGCTTCACTTCGATAGCGTTGGCGCCTGCGTCAATCACCGGGTCCATACTGTTCGTGTCGGTGAACTTAGCGTAGATAGCATCCTTGATGCTAATAATGACCTTGTCATTATACACTTCGATGTCACGCTCAGGGACGGTATCTGTCGGACCGGGGCGCTCGATAGCACGGCCAGTCAAGCCAGAGTAGATTTGAGAGGGAAACTCATAGCCATCGTCATAGACAGGACTAGAGAACGCGCCACTGAAGGCGTTGCCTGCCATAATACCGAAGGCGAAGACCGCAATTATGAGTATCAGGTTTTTCAGTTTCATGTTAACCCCTTGTCCTTTCTATGTGGTTCCTGGTTTATATAGTTTTCTATTTGTAACTACTAATAAGTAAAAACAAATAACACAGTAATACTATTCAAAATACTATTAGAATTATTAGTAAATAATTCTTTTCTATACAGAAAATATAGATTGCTTGTGAGAATTTACTTACAGGAAACGCCGCAGTTTGGCCCACAGCTTCGCAGGATCGCTGGAGACCACGCTCTGCCCCAGGTAGAGCTCCATGATGCCGATGTCCGTCGTACGGGCATCTAACTCGCCTCTGTCGACGATACGAGCGATAGCGGGGAGGCCTTTACCCTTAAGCGCTGGGAGGATCATGGCGACATTGAACGAGTCGACACCGAGTTCGCGATAGCACTTCAGAACGCGGAACAAGGCACTAAAGAACGCCTCATCAGCATCATCCGCGAGGAGCATGACTTCTTTCTCCTTCTTTGGTGTGAGCGAGGCGAAGACCTTCACCCCTTTCTTCTCGACACCTAACCCTAGTGATTCATGGACAGCGAACAACTCCTTCCAATAGTCCTTCTTGTACTTCTTCTTGTAGGTGGTTGCCGCCTCTTTCCACAGCTTCGCAGCAGCATAGGGCTCCTTAGCCACCAGCACTTGCATGTGACCGTGCACTAAGGAAGCAGCAGCTTTCCAGAGGCAGTTCCAGCCGATGACAGGGTAGATGGCGTCAGGATGCTCAGAGTTCGCCGCGGCAATCCAGGACAATGCAGCATTGTAATGGTCGATGGTCTCTGCTTCGGTGAACGCTAATGGGTCGGCTTTGTTGAAGATGATGAGGCCATGGAGGGCGTCGTACTTCGCGACGTTGGACGCTGAAATCTCGCTCCGACCATAGAGCCGGCCGAAGGTGTCTTCGGGCGTGTTCGCCTCGACATCACCAAATGGTCCTTTTTTCGCGAGAGCAAGCAATTCCTTTTGCGTGATACTCTTCGCACTTTGGATGGGTCGGTCAGCGCGGAGCTTGTTGAACAAGGCACCTTCATAGACAACCTCGTTGGTGACTTTCAAGATAGGTTGTTTCTCGAGCTTTGCGACGCTGCCGAATTGTTTCTTCGCCCAGGGCTTCATACTCTTTGGGATGACCATGCGGCCCTCGTCGAGATTGAATGAGAAGATACTGTCGAAACGTTTCCTCGCTGCAGGTGAGAGTTTCTTGTATGTTGTTGGCAAATCAAGGACTGAACGCATGGTGAGAAAAGAAGGAAAGCTGTTTAAATAGTTTTGCGCCTACTTCCAGATCCAGCCGAACATACCTTTCTTGCTTAGTTCCTGTTCAGCACGGTCTTGGAGGCGAGCTTGTTCCTGCGTCATGGTCTGGATCTGCTCCTGGAGCATAGCCTTCACTTCAGCGTCGCAGTCGCACTCGTCATGGAGCATCTGCATCTCCTGGATGCGCACCTGATTCTGCTCGACTTGACTCTCCATGGCTTTTGCAGCATCATGGTCGCCGCCAGCGAACAGCTTTGTTAGTCCTGAGCGCTTCTCCATCTTGAGTTCTGCCTGGATGGTCGCCTGGACGCTGTTGTCAAAACCTTGTGCGATGCCGCTCACTTCAGAACCGATGCCGCCTGGCATCTCGCCGAGCATCTTCATCGCCTGCACAGCTTCGCGCACTTGATTCTGGTTTTGGTAAACCTTCTGCTCGTCTTTGCCCATGCCTTCCATTTCTTTGGTCATGGTCTGCTGCTGCTCCATCATTTGCTGACGGACAGCTGCGACATTCTCAGGAGCACCTTTCATCTCTCCTGCAGTTGTAGTAACTTTGAGCTGCTGGTCTTCGCCCTTGTTTTGGGTATCCACCTTAACCGGCTGTTCTCCTTGCGCCTGCTCCGGTGCGCCTCCTGCACCGCCCTGTTCTCCTGGACCGGCAACCGCCAACACGACAGCCGATGCAAGGATGAGAGCGATTATAATCGTAACAAATTTCACTCGACAACACCTCACACTACTTGTTTTTTATTTCACATATGCTCTTTTTTTATAATTATTATCCTCCTTTTGGTAATATCTCCTTATATAGCTTCCCACTCTGACGCCACTATCTTTATATACCTGCATGGGCAGCTTCCCAGCTATGAAAGTCGTCATTCCTCTCGCAGGAAAAGGTTCGCGCATGCAGCCGCATACCCACAGTAAGCCTAAACCTATGCTCCCGGTCGCCGGGAAGCCCAACATCGACCACATTCTCGATTTGCTCAAAGACTTAGACATCTCAGAATACATCTTCATCACCGGCCATCTCAA
>JAAOYD010000114.1 GCA_018221165.1 Candidatus Woesearchaeota archaeon
GGCAACATTATTGGCTGTGTGCTCTCAGCAGACGTGTTTGCGCGCTATCAGCGCTCTGCAGGCAGAGAAATACTCTATATTTGTGGCACTGACGAGCACGGCACGACGACAGAAAAGAAAGCCCGTGAAGAAGGCATTAGTCCACAAGAAGTCTGCGACAAATACTACAAGATCCACAAGGACGTGTATGAGTGGTTCAACATCAAGTTTGACCATTTTGGCCGCACAAGTCTCCCGAACCATACGACGCACACACAAGAACTCTTTACGGCGCTCGACAAAGAAGGTTTTGTCAAGCAAGAAATCGTTAAACAACTCTACAGTGCAGAAAGCAAGACTTTCCTCGCAGACCGCTACGTAGAAGGAACCTGTCCTCACTGCGATTACGAACAAGCGCGTGGCGACCAATGTGATGGCTGCGGGAAACTACTCAATCCACTTGACCTCAAGAACCCAAGGTCGGCGATTGACGGCAGCACGCCAGAAATAAAAGAGTCAGAACACTTATTCCTAGATTTACCAAAACTCCAAGACGAACTACAACACTGGGTAGGTGCGCAGAGTGAACTCGGTGCGTGGACAGATAATGCTACACGAACAACACAAGGTTGGTTCAAAGAAGGGCTCCAGCCTCGCGCAATCACTCGCGACCTTGACTGGGGCATTTCTGTACCCAAAGAAGGCTTTACTGACAAGGTTTTCTATGTTTGGTTCGACGCGCCTATAGGATATATTTCTATTACTGAACAATTACTTGGTGATGATTGGAAGAAGTGGTGGCAAGCACCCAACGAAGTCCTCCTGTATCAATTCATGGCGAAAGATAACATTCCTTTTCACACAATATTGTTTCCTGGCACACTCATAGGTAGCCGAGGACCTTGGACAAAACTGCACCACATCAACAGCAC
>JAAOYD010000016.1 GCA_018221165.1 Candidatus Woesearchaeota archaeon
AACTCAACGAGCCTGACGACTGGTTGGTGAATGAGATTACCGCGGATAATTGCGAGCGCTGCAGCGAGGAGAGTGCCAGGTAGGAAGATGCGTTTCCATGTGGTTGCGAAAAAAAGAATGGCAAAGATTGGATTGATGAACGAGAGAAGTAAGGAACCAAGGATGAGGAGGAGACGATGTGATGTCAGCAGGAGGAAAAGCGCTATAGGAACTGCGAGGACGAGCGGATTGACACTCGTGAACAGCGCGAGGAACACTGGATTGATGATGAAGAGAAGGGTGAGGAGGGTTTGTAATCGCGGGCTCTTCGTGAGACGCTTCGCGAGTTTTGTGAACAAGAAAGTTGTGAGAACACCGAGGGCGATACTGATGAGAACAACTGGGTCGGCGAATTCTCCCGCTGGAATGAGCGGATATCCTTTGAGGTAGCGCGCGACTACTGGGATGAGGAGGAGGATTGCAGCGAGCGGAACAAGCCAGGGTTGCAAGCGTTTCATTGAGTCGCCTCCGGCAGTAGGTTTTCTGCAGGGCCAGACGTGACCGCGCATTCAACGCCAAGAATCATGACAAGACGTTCTTGGTAGACACGTGGGAAGCAACGCTCATCATTGAGGATGGCTCCTATCTCTGGATAGCGCTTGTATTCTCTTGGACCAAGGAGGATATGTGTGACGCCATGGCGTTCTGCTAGGTCAACGGCGGCGACGGAAGAATGTGTTGTGTAGAGCATATCTAGCTCGGCTAGAACTCTGTCAGGGTCGGGCGCGAGAAGGTAGGCTTCGTCAGCGAGATATGGTTGTTGCGCGATGTGATTGAGGAGGAAACCGGATGTTGGGGCTGCGGCGATGACACTCGGCGTGGTCGAGAGCCATTTCGCAGCACTGAGTTCGTCAGGAGTAGGACTGCTTCCTGGATAGACGCCTTGCACAAGTGCCGGGAGGAGACTGGTCAGGAGGAAGAGCAAGAGGAAAGCTGCAGTGATAACTGGGGCTACGCGGTCAAGCTTTGTCTTTTTTGCGTAGGCGATGATAGCGTTAAGACCTGGCGCGGCGAGTATGGCAAACGTGAGGCTGAGCAAGACGAGGGCGAGCGAGAGCGGGATGAGCCGGAGGACTGCTCCTAAAAGAGTAACGAGGCCGAGGCTGGCGATGAAAAGAACTTTTCTGTTTCGCTGCTCGAATGTGGCAGTGTAGAGGGCAAGACTGCCTAATGCAATGGGAACGACACCTACTGCGTAGAGCATGGCAAGAAAACTGAACTCTTGGAACGTTGCGGCTCTGGCAGCTGCTGGTAAGCTTTCGTGGAGGATGGCAAAGCCGTAGGCGTAGAGCGCTTCCTTGTAGGTGATGAGTGTGTACCAGGCAGCCATGAGGAGGGTGACGATGCTGATTTCCAAATATGCTTGGCTAATCTTGAGCTTCTCTGCGCTGAGAATGAGAAGGTAGGTGAGTTCTGTGGCGAGGACGAGCCAGATAAGCGGGCTGACAAGAGTGAGAAACGCTGTGAGGATGAGGACTCGTTTCGGATGCTGTTTCAGGTCAAGCAGCGCCAGGAAGAGAAGCGCAAGAACGGGAAGGGCCAGCGTTATGGGAGTGGCTTGGTTGATGCCTGTGGCGAAGAGGGCTGGTGAAAGTCCCGCAAAGATTGCTGCGATGAACGCCGTCGGTCGGTTTTTCGTAAGCGAATGTGTGATGAGGTAGAGGAAGGGGATGAGGAGGACCATCAAGAGGTTCGGGAGGAGCTTGACCGCTAATGTGTCTGGGAGGATGGTGGCTGCGGCGACGAGGTAGTAGAAGGCCGGATCAAAGACGAAGGTGCGTCCTTGGTAGCTGTAGGGGTCGTCGTAGCGTGGGAGGCCTGTATCAGTGATGGAATCCGCTTGCAGAAGGGCGAAGTAGCTGTCATAGCCAGGCTCCGCTATCTGGAAACTCACCATGAGACGGAGAGCTAGGGTGATGGCGATGATGAACACTATGGCGATGGCATACCTCGTCCTGGGCTGCATAGGGAAGAGGGGGGGAGGAGTGTTTAAAAGCGTTGCTTGTTCTTGTGGGAGAACCGCCGAGGAGGCCGGAAAAGGGCTTGTGAAGGCTTAGGAAGGTTCTTAAATATGGTTGCATTCCTGAGTGGTGATGAACCTACGCTCACGCTTGTTTAAAACGCGACACCAACCTCGAAAAGACGCTCGGAAAGTTAAAGTTGAACGTCTCAGAGACGTTCTGGATGTGATAAGAGAAACTTCAAGTGGTTTAATTCATCTTAACAAACCATTGTCTTTGCAGGATAATAATCATGCAACAAGATATGGCGGGTCAACAGGGAGTTACTTATCTCTTCATGGAGAAGGAAAGCCTTACGAACTCTTTAATGCTGCGTGTAAACCTGAAGGGGTGGCTGTTGGTACACAGTGGCGAATAGCAGAGGGCATTATGACTGTCCCACTTGTTGAACAAGTGGAAGGTGCTCTTCTCTGGTGGTTTGAAACGCACAAATACCCTCTTGAGGCAAGCGCAGTGCAACTGGAGCGTCTCGTCAGCGAAGCAAAACAAATTCCTTTAGAGCTCCCGACGAATGTTGAGCAGAACGGTTCGACGTATGATGGTAAAGTCTCTTCACGAACAGTGGGAGACCCTATGCATGAACTTTCTCTTCATGGCATTCCTGTTATTGAAGAAACAGCAGTGGAAAACTGGCGAAAACTTTCCTGGGGAAGAGGGAAAACCCAGTACGCAAATATTCTCGAGTCAGGTCAACCAGGAGATGGTGTACGTCAACGATTCTTGACAGCTGAAGCTATCGCCTTTCTCTACAAAGTTGCTTGGGTGGAAGCGCAGGTGGGAAATGCTGTACCACGAGAGTATAGTGTTCTTTTGAGACCGACGAAAAAAACTCTTTCTCTCTATGCAGGGATTGGTCGTGTTCGCATCGGTGGAAGCACCTTACTTCGTTATGAACGCTCACTCCTCCTCGGTGCCGCGTTACGAGAGCACTGGAAAGAACCTTGGGCTGTCTTTCATCAAAGTCATAAAATAGAAAACATTCCTCAAAAGGAGATGTTGAAGATTTATTCTTCGTCCGGGTTGTAGCTTGGGACTGCGCTCTTGTTGATAATCATGATGTCGCCGATGGATTTGACTAATTGGTGCGGCACGATGACACCTTTTGCTGAGCCGAGGACTTTGTTGAGAAAGCTGTTCTTTGTGGCTCTCACACGCCAGCCGAAAATCTTGTTGGATGTGACGATGGACTCTTCAACGTCGCCGAAGTAATCACCCGTGTCAGTGAACACTTTCATCTCGTACGTTTCAGTTATCCGTTTCATCTTCAGCATGTGTACCACCCTTGGAATGTGAATATATTGGTTCAGCGCCTGTGAGTATTTAAATGTTTTGGAGGGTTCGAAGCAGGTCCGAGTTTTTGTCATGAAGACATATGAAGAGTTGTTCTGTTTTTAGTATTCTCAGTGACGGGAAAGCTTATAAAGTATACCTCAGTATACCTACGTATACCATGAGCGTGACAACAATAAAGGTGCGGACGGCGACGAAGCAGGCATTAGATACGCTGCGCGAATACCCTGGCGAGAGCTATGATCGTCTCGTCGGGAAAGCAGTGCACATTGCGAAGACGGCGAAGAAGGAGCCAAAGCTCAGCCAAGCAACCATCCGCCAGATCGAAGAAGCACGCGAACGGTTTACACGAGGCGAATACTACACTGAGGACCAAGCTTGGAAAATCCTCGGTGTAGATGATGTATGAGATTTATCTTGATAAAGCAGCAATTAAAGATCTCTCAAAACTTTCTATCGAGAAACGAAAACATATCAGAAATCAACTCAACAAGTGCAAGAAAAATCCTTACCGATTCTTCGTGAGACTTACAGGAAGAAAAGATTTTAGATTACGTGTAGAAGACCAACGAGTCTTTGCAGATATCTATCAACATGTCATCCACGTTACCGCTGTCAAGAACCGACGTAATGCATACGACTAAATCGAAAAGGTAACGAGTTTTTCTCATGAAGCCATATGAAGACATTTGTTGTTTATCACGTATGCCTCAAACCGAAATACATAAATACCAAATGGTATCTTTTGCTACTATGAATACACAAGTGAACGTACGAATGCCCAAAACCTTGTTGAAACATGCTGAACAGTATGTGAAACATAACGGGTACGCCAACGTTCAAGAAGTCATGAGAGAAGCATTGCGGGAGACTGTGATGCTGTCTGCTGATGACCTCCGTGCGCTCCGGGAAGCGAAAGAGGATCTCGCGATGGGGCGAACACGGAGGATCACATAGATGCGTGTAGAAATTGCGAAAAACGCAGATAAATTCTTAGCTAAGCTACCAGCGAAGATACAACGTCGCATTGAACAGCGATGCTTCAAGCTCGCCGACGAACCGGTGGCGCACGACGCCAAGTTCCTCGGACGGGATAACGTAGGAGACAAAGCCTACCGTTGCAGGGTTGGCAGTTATCGTATCATCTACAGCTTGACATCTGACGTTGTCCTGATCTTCAAAATCGAGAAACGAGAACGAGCGTACTAAAATCTGCGTTTATAGTCGTGCCATTCTCTATGGGCCTGTTCTTCGGTTTGACCCTGGCCTTTTGCGAGTTCTAAGAATTCTCTTTTACTGAGCTTCTCATGAGGTGTAGGTGTGAAGCGCTGGAAGAAGATTAATAATGAGCCGATGATAGGGATTAAGAGTATGGCGAACCAGGGGTTCAATGGTTTGCCGATGCGGTTAGCCAGAGCCATGGCTTTGAGTTGTGCTTTGCATTCCTCATCGATATCGCCTGGGACGCTGAAGGTGATTTCAGTGGGTTTGTTGAGCTTGTCGAACTGCCAGACTATTAATGGGTCTTCCTTGATGATTCTGTAGTTGCCACCCAGGTTCATTTCTGACGCGTATTGTGCCATGCATTTCGGAATCTCAATGGGAATGCTCACACCATTGAGGCTCTTATCAGGATTGAGGGTGAGGTGAAACTTGGTGTTTTCGCCATCGAATTCGCTGTTGAGACCCATGGTTAATGAACCCTTCGTTTGGTTCCACAGTCCCAAGAGGTCCATGTAGCTGATGCCTAAGATGGTTGCTAAACCCAGGTCGTCTTCTGTTAATGTTTTTGGGGTTGTGACAGTGAAGGTGGCCGTGTTTTCTAAGATGGGTATTTCGAAGGCTAAGACTGGGTCGTCTTCAATAATACTGTAGTCAACGCCTTGGACTTGGAGGTATTGGGCGGAACTGGCCACGAGTTTCTTGAACTCTGTTGTTATTGAAACGTTTTCTAATGG
>JAAOYD010000115.1 GCA_018221165.1 Candidatus Woesearchaeota archaeon
CGTTTGTCGGGGTGAAACCCGGAGAGCTTGCAGAAGAACCAACACAATTTGTGATGAAATCGAGAAGGCTCGCCGACGGCTACCGTCAATTCTGGCAATTCATGTGGGATAATATCGCTGAAGAGTAAATTATTAAAAGAATGGAGTGGTCTCCCCCTTCGACGATAACAACTTTCATCACTGGGGACTCTCCAGCACCCTCAGCTCTGGCCTTTCTCATTAGGGGGAGGCTGCCGCCCGCCGGTTACGGGTGGCAATTTTTGTTTTTTCTACTGACTGTTAAGTCTACCGCGTCCATGTCCTGTGCAAACTTCCGAGAATAAGAATTAGTTTCCGGGAAAAATGAAGAACTACTCACTTCTCTTAATCCCTTTCAGTATATCTTCTCCTAAGACATGTTCGATGTCGTCGAAGTTGCCGCTGTGCAGATGCGCGTTCAATGAGATGGTTGTCAATGGACCTGGTGGCAAGCTCAATGCGTGCGCGACATGCTCCTGCAACTTCGCAATCTGGAAGACGTTTGCCGGCCAACCAGTGAAGAAGCCAGACGTCCTGATAATCGTTGTGACACAGAGCCGCTTCTCCACAATACGGAAGTGGATGAGGCTGATGCCGAGCACGTTCTTCGCGTCAGGATGTAAATCACGCACTGGATTCAACAACGACACCACTGCACGTCGTGTATTTGGATTGTTCTGCAGCAACGGGATGACAAAGTCATTGATCTGATCTGACTTCCCGTTGTAGTCGAAAATGCGCTGACCATAGAGATAATCATAGATGCTTGCCGCTTCCTTGTTCAGCATGATGTTCGCCAGCTCCTCCTCAGAAGGATACTTCCAGCGACGGCAGCTGCGCATGGCCCGCACACCATCAGCAGCACTGGACGGTTTCTCAACAGTCACTGTGAGGTTCCGCACCTCGCGGCACTCGCGCTTGTCATCATCGATGAATACAATCCCTTCACTGAGGATGTGCCTAATCGCAGCCTGCCAGGCTTCCATCACCGTCACAGCTTTGATTTCCATCAGGAATCCTCCATGAATGTCGTCAGTTTCAGCTCGCCTGCTTTGCCGCGGAAGTCGAGAGTGAAGCAGGGTAGGTCATAGGCGCTGAGCAGGTAACGGCTGATGCTCATGGTCTCATCAGTGCTCACACCACGCGCGATGAAGAACCGCAGTCTATCCGCGCCTTCGAAAACGCGGAACAACTGCTCGCGGATCTGTAGGTAATCCTTCATCTTCTTTGTCTGCAGCTCTTTCGTGGTTGAGATGGCAGTCTTCTGATAGCGTCGCTCGCTGAACAATTCCTGGTCGAACTTAGCGAAGCTCGTCGACAACCCCACTTTGAACCTGATGGGTAAGCCGCAGCTCTTGAAGATGGTCTCCTGCATGGTGCAGAACTTGTCCACTTCTTCCTTCACCGAACCGAGCAGGTCGAAGATGGGCGATTCGTCCTCGACATCCCACTCGTAGTTCCAGAAACGCAAGTAACTCCGTCCGACTTTGAAGAATTGTTTTGAAGCGTCGAGATTGGAGAGGTTGAGGAAGCCGAAATACTCTGCGAAGTGCTTCCTGCGCTGTTCTTCTACTTCGAAGAACGCGTTTGCGGCCCGCGTCGCGAGCTCGCGGAAACCAGTGATTGTTCCACCTTCGCTGAAGAACTGCTTGATGTCCACTACCATGGACAATTGCCCCACGACGCAACCAGGCGCCTTGCCTCGCACCTTGCTTTTGTAATAGTTCCAGTCTTCGCTGGTGAATGAGTAGGTGCCTGCCCGTCCGAAGAAGATGGGTGCTGGGACAAGCGCGCTGTTCTTCAGATTGAGCTTGCGCTTCTCCTCGGCGAAAAGCTGGAGCAGGTTGCGGAAGAACGACTCCTTCCGTGTGAGCAGACGAGGAGTGACGCTGAAGATGAAGCTGACTTGCCGCGGCATGCGCGGCAGGACTTCCTTGAGGAGCTGGAGCAGGAGCTCGTCATGCTTCAAGACGCGGATACTGATCAAGATGCTGACTGCGCTGTTATAATCGTGTGCGTCGAGGCAGAGATTTTCCAGGAATCGTTTTGCCTCGTTGATATTGTCGTCGAGAAGCCGTTCGAAGCTATAAATCGCGATGGTGTCATTCACTCCTGGAAAGACCTGTTGCAGGCGGTGCTGCAGTTCCTCGAATGAGGTGTACGCACGCGCATCAAGCATGATGGCGTTCTGCTTGTTCAGCCATGAGTTCGGCTGGAACTTGCGGATGAGACCTTCCTTCACGTCGCCATCGACCGGTGTTGCCATGGCTCCTGGCTTGCTGATGACTATTCTGTGCGCCTTATCTTTGATGACTATCTCACCCTCTTCCATAGCAAGGACGAAGAGCTTCTCTCCCTTGCCACGCAGTCCACTCACTTTGAGGAGCTGTTGCTCGACGAGCTTGTTTACGTGGTAGAGAAGTTTTCTATGGAGCTTTGCCTTGGTGGCGTAGCCTTGTCGTATAGTTTTACGGTCCTGGCTGTGAATCTGCTGGTTCAGCTGACCGTATTTCTTCGGGAAGACGTCACGCACCAGCTCGCTTGTGCTGAAGGCGCGTGACGGGTCACGCCGGAACGCCTCGAGAATACTGGCGTCGAGTGGGTGCATCGCTTCAGGGAATCGTGGTGTACCATAAAAAGTTGTCGTCGTCCTGTAGCGAAAAAGAGCGTTTCAAGGCGTTTGCTTCAGGGGTTTCCTCTTTGGAGGCGAAAAATCTCCACTTTAGTCGATTTTGTTTATAAAGGACCGTTTTGCTTCAGAAAATCTCTGAAACAGCTCTCTTCTGAGTATGAAGGAATGTTTATGCAGAAGCTCCCCGCAACTATTTTCCGTGCCGAGCGAAAACGACACGGGGGGGTAGCTGTGCTGGAGTTGAAGACGAAGGAACGGGTATTGTTGAGTCATTTCCGCAAGAACGCCAGGGAATCACTCACCGCGATCTCGAGACGGACTAGAGTGCCGGTCTCGACCATTTTCGACAAGCTGAAGCATTATGAGCAGAGCTTCATCAGGAAACACACGACGCTGGTGGACTTCTCAAAGTTAGGGTATTTGACCCGGGCGAACGTGATGCTCAAGGTAGGGATTGAACATCGGTCTGTGGTGCGAGACTTTCTGATGAAACACGAGCATGTCAACAGCCTGTTCAAGGTGAATAACGGCTATGATTTTTTGGCTGAGATGGTCTTCCAGCACATCAAAGACCTTGAGGACTTCCTGGAGATGCTCGAACAGAAATTTGACGTGAAGGACAAGACTGTGTTCTACATCATCGAAGATATTTGTCGAGAAGAATTCATGGCAAAGCCAGAGTTGGTGCAGTTTATTCCTGCAATTTCAGAATAGCTCACGCAGCCAACCGTAATACTGCTTTCTGCCTGCGCCGTCCCATACGCATATTCGTTCTGGTGCCGAGCTCCTTAATTAAGGGTTCATCGACAGCAGTCAAACCAGTTATCTCATGCCGGAATGTGTGGATTGGTTGAGGTTCTGGCCAGCAATAAAGCTTCTTGCCGACTGCGTAGAGGATTTCACCATTGAACTTTGTGAGCTGTGTTACCCTATAATTTTGCCAATAGAAATTTCTTAGCGATGTTGACCCTCCGTCACCCCTATAACCCTTTCGCTGGCCAATTCTTTTATGACGTCTGAACTTGAATTCCCAAGATTGCATGTAGTGCTCTTCTAATTCCTCGTATGATTGTCTGACTTCCTCGTCCAAGAGAAGTGATTCTTGCCGTCCTGAGCGAGATATTCTGTTGATGAGGGCGACACTCCCGATTAATGCTCCTTCTTCGGTTCCCGTAACCGAACCATAGTGTATTTTTCCTTCACCATTATTCCAAACCTTCTGAGTCGACTCTCCTTGCAAATGCAATAGTTGTTGAGGTGTTGTTACCCATTTGAAATTGTAGTCGAGTATCCAGAGTCCTGCCTCTGACGGAGCGAGCTTTGCGATATCGTGCTGATGCATAAAAAGGTCTCTAGTTTGGTTGCTGCCATCAAGGGATACTTCAACGATTTTATCATGAGGTTTACATTTATCAGAGCCTGGTTCATCAGGAACAAGGGTGCGGGTGGCGACCACACCATACACAGTATTTCTCTTTGCCGCTATCTCTATGAGTGTCTCATCTCCTTGATATGCCACCTTCCAATTCATCAGGTCGGCAAGGCCTTGCTGATTCGAGCTGCAGCCTCGGGCGTGCGGGCCAATCAGGCCCAAAACGCTATCTTCCAACCCTACAATGTCATGTATGTAGTGGCCGCATCTCAGAACGCCACGAGGCTTTCCGTAATACCACCAGAAGAGCCTGCCTTGATCCTCCCCTTCATACTCACTTTCCCTTCCTGTGCTGATTACCAGGGCCTGCTCATCAGGTTCGAGGATAGAGAGATCCATAGGTTCGGGAATAGAGCTGAGAATAAAAACCTTCACTCCTGCAATTTCAGAATAGCAGCGGCAAGATCGCCATCACATTCTTCAATCGCCTTTTTAGATTCTTCTTCCGAGACCTTCGCGGTCTCAGCGACGGTAGCGATATCTTCTTCAGAGATTTCAGCGGCAGTATCGAGGGATTCTTCCACCGCTTCGCCCACAACCTGCCAGGTGTTCTGACCCATCATGTTGACTTTGCTCACTTGCGCAGGCTCGATGACGTATTTTCTATCGTTACAGATGACTTCGACGCGTTGCACGCCGTCCACATCCACTTGCTGGATGCCCATCTGCTTCATGGCCTGCTGCATCTTCCGCGGATTCATTCCTGGAAACATAGAAATCACAGTACGAAAAGGCTGTTGCCGTAGATCTGGAGGAACACTTCGATGACGATAACCAAGATTGCCAATGCTATCACCCATTCAGGGCGGAGCGTAATCTTGGTCTTGACTTCATCATAGTATTGCGTGATGCCAGCTGTGCTGCTGGGCATACGAATCTTGTCATCTCCTCGTGGCATACGGCTGTAGAATCTGTGAGGGTATAAAAAGGTGACGGAAGAGTAAATGCAGGGGGGCGCTAGGCCCGATTCTGTCCGCCTCCACGATTGCTCATGGACAGGCAGCGTTGACATTCGACTACGCGGCACAATGGCCTTGCACTAGCGAAGTTGCTCGTTTCAGTCACAACAACGCGACGTCCGCGGTGAACACCCCTGTTACCAAGCGTGTCTCCACTTCATCCCACTCGTTGCTGGAATCGTTTCTGTAGCAGTGCTGTCCCCTTTCGAGGCCCTACTCACATAGGTCGCATTTACAGTGTCGGGACCTTCCTCAGCAGCTA
>JAAOYD010000116.1 GCA_018221165.1 Candidatus Woesearchaeota archaeon
CTGATGGGTTGCTCTCACGTGGGCGAATAGAGAAACTTGGTACTAAAGGCTGCTTTGTCGTGCTTGAACATTATGGCGGCAGCGACACTGGCGAGGGTGTCATTATCGAGCGGGAACGCATCACTGTCAAGGACGTCAAACACGCTATCAAGTGGGCGCTCAACTACCTCCTGAAGGAAGGTTTCCTGCAGAATCTTGGAGAAATTGTCTGCGTTGGCCACCGTGTCGTGCACGGCGCCGAGAAGTACAAGCAAGCGGTACTCGTCGACAAGCATGTTCGGAAGGACATCGACCGTCTCTCAAAGTTCGCGCCCTTGCACAATCCACACAACTTGGATGGTATCCAGCGATGTACGCATCTCTTCAAGCATGTTCCACAAGTGGCGGTGTTCGACACCGCATTCCACCAGACCCTTCCCGAGAAAGCCTACCTCTACGGCATTAGCCCGGAATTCCACGACAAGTATGGCATCAGGAAGTACGGCTTCCATGGCACCAACCACAAGTATTGCGCCCTGAAGGCAGCGGAGCTCCTCAAGCATATGCCGAAACGCATGATTACCTGTCATCTCGGCAACGGAAGCAGCGTCACCGCCGTCAAGAACGGGCAATCGGTGGATACGAGCATGGGCTTCACACCGACGGACGGGCTCATCATGGGGACTCGTTCAGGCGCCCTCGACCCTGAAGTTGTTCTCTACCTCCTTCGAGAACTCAAAGCGAAGCCCGCGAAGATTGACGAGTTCCTCAACAAGGAATCGGGATTATTGAGTATCGCTGGCACGAGCGATGTCCGTGAGCTGTGGGAACGCGCGGTGAAAGGCGACAAATCTTCAACCTTAGCGTTGGACATGCTCGGCTATGAGATAACACGCTACATCGGCGCCTACGCCGCCGCGCTGAACGGTCTCGACTGCCTCGTGTTCACCGGCGGCATCGGCGAGAACGCCTGGTATGTGCGTTCGGAGGCATGCAACAATCTCGGACACCTTGGCATCATGATTGACACAGACAAGAACCAGAAGAACGAGCACATCATCAGCACACCCGACAGCAAAGTGACTGTTTTCGTCCTGAAAGCGAACGAAGAGCTCCAAATAGCACGTGAAGCCGCTGCTGTGTGGAAGGAAAATCAATAAAAACCCCTTCTTTCTTCCTTTTTGCATGGGAATCTTCGACACGCTCTACTTGGGGAACGATCTCCCCGATTATCTCCTGTTTTTCGCCACCATCATTGGCTCGCTCGTCGTCGCCAAGATTATTACCTGGACGACGAAGAAGTTCGTCAAGGCCTTCGCGAAGAAGACCAAGACCAAGGCTGACGACCTGCTTGTCGAGCTCCTTGAAGGCCCTGTGTTATTGAGCGTGTTCATCGCCGCTTTGCACTTCGGCCAGCACCTCCTGAATATGTCAGAACAAGCGGCAGACTTCTACAATAGGGGTGTGATGATACTCCTCTTCATCAATATTGCTTGGTATCTCGTCCGCTTCATCAACGGTGCGATTATCCATTACATCAAGCCACTTACTAAGAAGACTGAGACTGACTTGGATGATCACTTGCTGCCGCTCATGCGGAAGCTGGTGAACTTCCTCATCTACTCGATTGTCCTCATCATGGTCATCGACAAGCTTGGCTTCAATGTTAGTTCGCTTCTTGCCGGTCTTGGTATTGGTGGTTTGGCGTTCGCTTTGGCGGCGCAGGACCTCGTCGGTAATTTGTTTGGTGGCATCGCCATCCTTATGGATAAGCCGTTCAAGATCGGCGACCGCATCAAAGTAGGCGAGGTAGACGGCTACGTCCGCGAAATCGGTCTGCGAACAACGCGCGTCGAGACCTTCGGCGGTACGATGATGGTGCTCCCGAACAGCAAGGTCGTTGACTCAGTGACTGAGAATGTCAGCGCAGAGAAAGAAAGACGCATGGTTTTCACCATCGGTGTCGAGTACGGCACGACCATTGCGAAGCTCGAGAAGGGCAAGGAGCTCATCGTCAAGAACATCAAGGCGGTGAAGGGCCTGAACCACAAGGAGTATAATGTCCAGTTTGTCGAGTTCGACGACTCCTCGCTCAACCTCCGTATCCAGTACTGGATTACTATGGCTGGCATGGACAAGTATTTCGACGTGCAGGACGAGCTGAACATGGGCATCAAGCGCGACTTCGAGAAAGCGAAGATCGAGATGGCCTTCCCGACACAGACGGTGCACGTGAAGAAATAAACACTTTAGCTAATCACGTTCTCCATAACAACACTCTGTGTGTAGAGGTTGCCGTTCGTGCCTTCGATGTAGGCCCGTACTGTGCCGCCGCTGTCCTGGATGATGAAATCGTTATCTCCTGCTGGAGTGAGTGTCCCTTGGTTCTCGCTGACCGTGCCATCGAGGTAGAGGCTGCCGGTGACGCCGTCCACATAGGCGCGTTCAGTGCCTGCTCCGTTATCGATGATGAAGTCGTTGTTGCCTGCAGGCGTGACCGCGTTGTTCTCATAGAGCGAACCACGCAAGAGGATCTTCCCTTCCTTGTCGATTATCATCATATCGTTACCGCCGCTGTCCTCGACGATGAAGTAGCCAGCGTCGGTGATGCAGCTGTTGTGGGTGCAGGCGTAGCTGCCGGCTTCGCAGTCACCAGTGTCTAGGCAGTCATAGACACGCGCACTGAGGCAGTAGTCGTCGGCGCTCGTGTCGCCGGTACTGAAGTCCCAGTAATCATCCGCCGATGTTCCTGAGGTGCGACAGGCGGTTGTCGAACCGAAATCGATACAGCAGCCAGTACCGCAATTTGTTGTGCAAGTTGTGGAGCAAACACCAGAGGTGCCCCCACTACCATCACAAGCGTACGCAGTCCATTCCCTGTCGCCGAAACCACTATCCGGGTCGCTAGGGTCACTACAGCGATTAGAGGTTCCGGCAGATACGTAAAGACTACAAGAGCACATATTATGCGGCGTGCTATCAGTACCACCATATTGGTTCTCACCAACCTGGCCTGCAGGGATATTGTATGTTCCATAGAGACGGTAGTAATTGCTCGCATCAGTATCGCAGCTGCCTGCTCCGTTGCACTCTGCGTGGCGACGAGTGTAGGTGCAGGAAACCTCAGTGCTCCAATAGTCGACGCTGCTGTCACAGGCGTAAGTCGAACTTGTCGCATCGACCTGTTGAATGCTCGTATCTCCGTCGTTTCTCGTTGAGTGTTGGCTTCTCAGTGTAAGTGGTTGTTGTCTCTTGGCTCGGTTCCTGTTGCTTCTCCATGTGGAGGCCGTTCTTGATGAAGTAATCATACTCTTCTTGCGTAATTGTTCCTTTTGCGAGTCCGATTTTGGCGTTGCGAAGGTCTGCCTGATCCTTGAGAGCTTTCTTCGTGAGGTGGTCGAGCGTCATTGCTTGCCACCTCCATATCTTACCTTAGAACCAGTAAGTCCTTCTTCTGTGTGGATACAGAGCTTTGAGACGATGGTGCTGAGTGTTTCAGCCTCTATAATCTTGCGATGCGCGTTCGTCTCGAACTTAGAAACAGCGGCCTGGCTAATCCGTAAGGCTTTGGCTATATGTGCTTGGCTGTCACCGCGCGCCCGTCGCTGGAGGACTTCAAGTTCCTTCTCTGTCAGCATCGCTGTCGTCCTGTCGTTTCTCGGTGGTCGCTACTATCCTATTTATAAGCACTTCAATTTATATAGTTTTTGAAAGTAGAATAAATAATATAACCTTTTATGGTTATACTTTTATACCTTTGAGATTAATTTTATATAATCCAAAGTCTATACTACCTCTAGGGGTGGACGAAACACTGCTGGCTCATATGCTCAGTGTAGTCGTTAGTCTCTTGGGAGGTGAATAGATGGCATCGATGTATGTGCGAACCAGTGGCGACTTTGACAAGCTTGACCCGGTAGATCGCTTCGAGGCGCGACAGGAACTCTTCGAATTCTTAGAACGAGAGAAGGGTCGTTATCGTGAACTACATCTTCACATGCATCTCAAACGCCTGCGTAGCATGCTCGGGAACAACCCCTTGCTACAAGTGAGCCTTAATCTGCGCACGAACAAAGGCTCGTTCCATGTGATGGAAGAAGGCTTTGGATTAGAAGCTGCGGTGAAGAGCGCGCTTCTCAGCTTGCGCTACCAAGTAACGAAGCAGCGCGAGATAATGATGGACGCGCGAACCAGAGTTGAGGGTCGCAAGGCGTTCCACGCAGAAGCTTAACGCCCACACGCTGGGCAATCTTTTCTTTTCTTCACAAGATAGCTGTCAAGCTGCGGTGCTGAAGCGTCAAAGTTTACCAATCCCTTCACACAGGGTTCACCCAGCAGCAGCTTCATCACTTCCGCCGCCTGTAGTGTTCCTGCAAGATACGTTGTGGTGTTGAGAATGCCGAGTTCATCCGAGTTCCCGATACTTTCCAACTTGTCGAACACGCAGCGGAAGCACGCTCTGTTTGTCGAAGGCTCAACAACGTAGAGCATACCTTTCTCACGCACGACCATGCAGAACACGCACGGTTTTTTCTGTTCAAGCGCGTACTCATTCAAGAAAAAACGTGATTCGAGATTGTCAGTGCAGTCGAGGATAACATCATAAGCAGGAAGTTCCGTTTCTTTTGAGAGTCGTTCTTTTCTAGTTTCTACTTTCACTTCTTTATTGATCTTGTTGAGGTGTGATTTCAGTGCGGTAACTTTCTCCTCGCCAACATCCTCTTCAGTATACAATGCTTGTCGTTGAAGATTCGACAGTTCAACAACGTCATCATCAACAAGAATGAGTTTCCCGACACCAGAACGGCACAGCAACTCAGCGTTGATAGAACCCAACGCGCCAACACCAATAATCAGAACGGTCTTCTGAGTCAGCGTCGCCTGCGCGTCCGCGCCGAGCACCTTTACCTGACGGCTGTAGCGGTCGGACATGCGGCCTCCTGAAGTTTATCAAACAGGTCGATGATATATTCGTCCGGTTTCGAGAAATACAATTCTGGTAGATCATCGCTGTGAATCATAAGTAAAGACGGGGTGATGATAGATAAACAAGTTTGTTCCCCTTTCGCTAAGAGATTAATACTATAGTCGTAGTTGCTCTTAACTTGAGACGTTACGATTGGCGTTCCATGAGGAAGAGGTCTTTTGTGAATCCAACGAGCTCTGAGATATGCCTGAGAGCGTGGTTTGAGCATCCAAACAGGCCCTCTCCTAATTGCTATATCTAATCCTGTATGAAGTGCATCGAGTGAATAGTAACGCTGGAGCTCTCCTTCCTCCCAAAGTTTTTCGAGAGTGTCGCGCGCGAGCATCGTCATTGTTTCTTCACAACAAAAAATGAATGGTCTTTCTCGAACGGGTCGAGCTCCCGATAATCAGTAATGCTGTAACCTTTCTCAGCGTCGAACCGCTTCCTAATGTCCTTGAAGATGTCACCGGGTCGCTTGGTCACGTCGATGCTGCGTGCTTTCACAGCCAGCAATCCGTGGCCGTTCTTCTTGAGGAACTTGTCGCAGTTCTTGATGAAGATGTCGAGCTGGTCCTTCTGCGCAATGTCTTGATACACGACATCAACTTCAGGAATCTTGTCAGCATAGCTCTCAGGCTTCTTTGCATCCCCGAGCAACGGCGCCATGTTCTCGCGTTCTGAACACACGAATACTAAGTCACGCACAACACGCGGTGCAAAGTCCAAACAAATCATAAACCCCTCAGCACCTATAATATCAGATACATAGCTAGGAGTATATCCGTGTGAAGCGCCTAAGTACAACACAATGCTTCCTTTCTTGAAGCCTGAACGATGCAATCCTTTCGCAACCGCAGCCCCCAACTTCGAGCGTTTCGGATCCAACACACGATACTCTGTGCCACCTTCTTTCACGAGTTCCTCGTCGAAGAACTGTTTTCCGGGCGTCAGATTCTGTGTTAATATCTTCTTGAACTTGCCTGGCTTAATCCATATCCCTGGCAGCGTTTCGTTCATAGTCCTATCACCCTGAGGAAGAAGAGGTTCTGGATGGTAATCGCGTAGAGTATCCCACCGAGGACGAGGAAGATGGATGCTATACTATAAATCGGCACGAGTGTGAGGAGGAAGGCGATGACCAACGAGCTCATTGCGAACAATAGTTTTGTTGCCATGTCTTCGAGGTATTCTTTCATCTTGCCTTTCTTGAGACGGAGGTGCCAGTAGGTCAATACTAAATATACAAACAGGCTTATCATGATCCACAAGGAAAAGAAAGTCCTGCTTCTCATACCTGCGATGAAAAGTGGGACGAGTGCGAGCGTCAGTAGGACGATAATGACAATTTTCCAGACGCCATAGGCGTATTTCGCGCCTTGTTTCACTGTTTCCATGTTTTCCCCCATGTTTACCACGTCGTGAACTTCTCTTCGAGCACTTTCTTGTACTCAGCGGCTTTCTTCTCGCCCTTGAACAGGTCGAGCTTGGCGCACATCGATAATTTGTCTGCCAAACCACGCGCGGCTTTTCCTCGTTGCCCTGCTGGCAGTTTCTGGATGAGTGCGTGATTGAAGAGGATGCCATATTTTGGTGAGCGGTGTCGACGACGATCCCGCAGATGCCTGAACAGTGCGGTTTCCGCACCCAAGAGCTGCAATGTGCTGCTTGGCATAGTTGCAAGGCGCTGCAGTGATCCTGCTTGGGCAAGTAATTGTGCTGCAATTCTGCTTCCTGCGAGAATGGTTAAGTTCGGTGCGTATCCAGTCAGCTTCTCTTCGATGTAGGCAAGTAGTCGCTCTTTCTCTTCGAGCAGCTTGGTGCAGGTGACGATCATGCCTTCAATGGCTTCTTTGTCGTCGTGCGCTAATTCAGCGCCCATCACACCTTTCTCAGCTAAATCTGCAGCTGCGATGAAGGAGTCGTGGTCTTTTACAGCTTTCTCGTGCTCGGGATTATGCAACGCGTACCATTCACGTGTCTTCTTGATGAGCCGATGGGCTGTCTTCTCGACTTGGTCGAGGCTAGTCGATGCCTGAAGAAGGAATTGGTCTGTGTCCACAGCCGCTGCTATCTGCTCCTTTGTCTCTGCAATTAACTGCGTCCTGAGCGGTGCATACTCGTGGGTCATGCGGGCCAGGAGTGCAAGGCCCTTTATAAGTGCTTCTTGGTGTTCCAACACCCCCAAAAAAGAATAGTAATAAAAATAGTCAAAATAATAGCATATATACTATTCATCTTTTTTAAACATTTATATACTTCTCGACGATATATTTTCTTTCCACTATTCTCTAGTCTACTATAATAGCTATTCTTTTCCCTATTCTAAAAGCTATACATAACAGTAGTATAAGAGATAGTTGCTAAATTATTATAAATGCTATTAATTCTCAATGACACATGGTCAAGCTACAGCAGCTACCCAACGGCCAACTCATTCTTACTGTTCCTAAGAAACTTGCTGAATTTAAGGGCTGGAAAAAAGGGATTATCATCAAATTCAAGGACCACAGCCCTAACGGCTTCGTTATCGAAGCGGAGGTGCAGCAAGACTAACGGTCACGAGGGCCTGGCGGCCATAGACGGGTGGTAGTAACACGCGCGATGTACCTTCTAACCCCCAACAACGTCATCCGCATGTTCACTATCTTCTCGGTGGTACTCGCCAGGCCCTTTCATCTTCCTCACTCCCCGATAAGCTTTTAAGCCCCCCTCATTCTCGAGACTTCATGGCCAAAGAGGAGATAAAGAAGCTGAGCGCCACGGAGCGCTACCACCTCAAACAGTTCGTGAAAGAGCTTGGCGGCTATCGCGGCCGGCACACTGAACTCGTTACAGTGTATGTTCCAGCGGGCTACGCGCTTGATTCTATTATTGGTCACCTCCAACAGGAGCAGGGAACTGCAAGTAACATCAAATCCAAGCAGACGCGCACCAACGTTATCGATGCGCTTGAGCGTATGATTCAGCACCTGAAGACAGTGCAGCGCACGCCGCCGAATGGTCTTGCCGCGTTCGCTGGTAACGTCGCTGAGAAGGAAGGTCAATCCGACTTGAAAGTCTGGAGTATCGAGCCGCCGGTGCCCATGAAGCAGCGTCTCTATCGTTGCGACAAGGTCTTTATTCTCGAGCCACTTGATGACGTGCTTGACGACGAGAGTATCTATGGCCTCGTTGTCATGGATCGTCGCGACGCTATGATTGGCTTGCTCAAAGGTAAGTCTATTATTCCCGTACGTAAGACGCATTCTGAAGTGCCTGGTAAGACAAGAGCCGGTGGGCAGTCAAGTGTGCGTTTCGCTCGTTTGAGGGAAGGCGCGACAAAAGATCACTATAAGAAAATTGCCGAGCACATGAAGGAAGAATTCCTAATGAAGGATGACCTCAAAGGCATCATCCTCGGCGGTCCTGGTACAACGGTGAATGACTTCATGAGCAAGGAGTACGTCACTGCTGATGTGCGCAAGAAGATTATCGCGACGAAAGATCTCTCGTACACTGGTGAATTTGGTATGCAAGAACTTTTAGAAAAGAGCGCGGATGTCCTTGCGGAAGAGGACGTCGCTGAAGAGAAAGAAATCATGCAGAAGTTCTTCCACGAACTGAGCAAAGATACCGGTCTTGCGGGTTATGGTAATAAGGAAGTGCGTGAAGCTATCAAGATTGGAGCGGTGAACATCGTGCTGGTAAGCGAACATCTCAGCGATGAGGAAGTCGAGGAGTTCGAGGAGCTGGCCAAACCCTTAGGCTCTGAAGTCAGAATTATCAGCGTTGAGACACGAGAAGGCGCGCAGCTCAAGGAGATGGGCGGCGTCGCTGCCATTCTGAGATATCCTTTAGCAAGCTAGTTCTCAAGAAAATAAAAAATGTTTCTACCTGCCGTAGGCTGCTATGTAGGGTGACTGGTCGTGCCACTTGCAGAATCCTTTGTAGTAGCCAGTCACTTCGTTGTTCCTACATGCTGAGCACGCGTTGCCGAAGGTGAGCTGGTTGCCGTCGAGCTTTACCGCACAAACAAGATCGTAAATTGGTTCACAACTTGTGGCTGCTCGTTCTTCAGCAGTGCACGGGAAGATTTCACCGTCGACAATCACTTCTGTGCCCTCCTCAATATTGAAGGTCTGCTGGCACGCACCCATCTCATAGAACTTGACGCCTGTGGCCGTGCAAGCTTCGCACGCGGTTGGAAATGTCTGTTTTTGATTGAGACCGAAGTCTGCACAGACAGGATTGTAGGTGTCACCTGTACAATCCCCTCCTGTGATGCTTAAGCTGCACGCAATCTTTGGGCAGTTGCCTTGTGAGTAGCTGTACACATCAGGGTCGTGGCACGCTGTGCACTTGTTATCGTAGGTTCGTGTGTTGAGATTCTGGAGTTTGGCGCAGACAGGGTCGCGTATGCGCGTGCAGTCGTCAGGTCGCGGAACCCCGCACACAACTTCTTGATAGTTTGTTGGCTCGGTAATCTGCGGAACGAGAAAGTCGTTTGGAGGAGCTTTATCCACGAGCTTCCCCTCTTCTTCTGGTTCTTCAACTATTACTTCTTCTGGGCATTCGCCAGGAGTGTGGCTCACAACCATTGCATCGCCGCAGGCACCGCAGGCGTTGCCATAGGTTCCTGTCGTTCCGTCGCTGAGCTTTGCGCACACTGGTGTGTAGTCCATTGTGCAGATTTCAGGTCGCTCTATGCAGACGGTCTCCACCGGATCTTCAATATACTTGCTCGGACAATCGTATACTTTCACGCAATCCTTGTCGTTCTCGAAGAGTGATTTGCAGCCAATACTCATAGCTGCAGGGCTGACCACTGGACAATCTTGGTAGTTTCCTGATGCGTCATACCATCGTGTTCCGCCGCCGAGGTTGTCCTTGACTGCACGAACGTAGTCACCACACTCGTGTACTTCGCTGATGCCGTTACTGCAGTAACTGGCGTAGTCTCTGTCAACAGGGGCGGGTGCACAGGCTATAATGAGTGCCGTGAGCACTGAGAGGATGATGATGGATTGCCGCATTGGTATCACCACGTGATGAAAGGCACTTCCTTTTTAAATAGTTATTTGTCGGAAAGCTTTAAAGCCCCTTCTTGTGCACGCTGTCATATGAATCATGACTCGTTACCTGAACGCGCCTGGCGGGAGTTGTATCCTGACAAACGCCTTCGCAAGGCGCTCAAGATGCGCTACAGTGGTCGTTTCAAGGACTACAATGCGACTGTGACCGACCGTCCTGGCTCATTGACACGTCCAGGTACGATTACCTTCTCTCTTTCAAGGATGTTTGAGCAATCAAGTGATGAAATCAAGCTGGGTGTGATGCAGCATCTCCTCAACCGTTTGAAGGGTACGAAAGTGGATACCATAGAGATTCAGCTCTACAACCGTTTCATCAAGAAGCTGGCTGATTATGTCGTGACTGAGCATGTCGATCAGGAGCTCAAGGCGCACTTCGACACCCTCAACCACCGATTCTTCGACGGCTACATGCTCACCCCAAATCTTGTCTGGGGTGGCTACACTTTGACAAAGCTTGGCCATTATGAATACGCCACAGACACCATCAGCATCTCGACAGCCTTGAAGGAAGC
>JAAOYD010000017.1 GCA_018221165.1 Candidatus Woesearchaeota archaeon
GACATACCAAGACGTTTCGCGACCTCAGAAGTAGTAATTGGATCCTCACGCACGTACAAGACCATGAACACTTCCTGCTCACGATGTGATAAAGAAATGTCAAAGTACTCTTCCTGCTCAGGCTCGAGCTTGAACTGCAAGTCATCAAGACGCTCAGACAGCTTCTCCATCTTCGCATCAAGCTCAGCGAGGTACTCATAGCAGGACTGAATCTCATTCGTATTACCATTAATGGTATCGAGATGCTGGTCCATCTCCTCCTTCACCTTAGAGAACGCGGATTTGATACCGGTATTCATCTGCTGGAGAGCCTGTACTGTACGCTTTTCAGATATACTACGTCACCCCACGACGTCAGGAAGTGCATCACAGCAATTTATAAGCATTCTTGTCGTCAAATGATAGGAATTCCAGGTAGAGAAAAGAAAACCCTTAAAGAACCATGACACCTCCAGAAGCCCTATGACAAGCAAGAGAGGCCTCGCTGTCGCGCTCAGCCAACTCAAAGGCTTTGAAAACGCAGACAGAGCGTTAGAACAATATGCAACAGATAGTGACCTGGCCGCGGAACTGCTCTGGCACGCATATATGGCAGGCCGTCTCAATGGCACAGTCATCGATCTCGGCGCAGGCACAGGCATCCTCGCAGTTGGCGCCGCGCTTATGGGAGCGGACGTCATCGCAGTAGAAAAAGACGAGAACGCCATCACAATACTCAAAGAGAATCTTATGCTGTTCGAAGGGACCGAGAACGTGAACGTGATTCATGGAGATGTGAAAGAATACGCAAACAAGGGCGACCTCGTCATCATGAACCCGCCCTTCGGCACGAAAGAGAAGCACGCCGACAGGGTCTTCCTCGAACGAGCGAAGACACTCGCACCAATCATCTACACCATCCACAAGAGCACAACAAAAGGATTCGTCCATTCATTCTGCAAGGACAACCGGCTCCGCATCACTTGGGAAGAGGACAGGACATTCCCGCTGAAGCGCAGCATGGAACACCACAAGAAAGATCGCGAGCACATCGAAGTCACCTTATTCTGTCTCGAGCATCACGCGAAGAACGCGTAGAGGCGTGCCACGGCGAAATTCAAGCCGAAGTTAACCAGCACGAAGATGAAGTAGCGGAAGCCAAAGAAGCCAATAAGTAAGGCAAAAACAAAGCATACCACATGATAGATAGCAAGTAGAAGGAAGACATTCTCCACCACTACCGCCAAGAAGCCTATAAGGATGGTTGCAGGAACTGTGAGCCACAAATACCTCATCTTACCAATCTTGGGAAAACTGTAGGCAACTGTCAAGACCAACGCAGCGAAGAATATATTCTCACCAGCACGCGCAAGGATAATCATACCGATAGGTGTCAAATCAAATCCTGGCAACTTAACGAAACGGCGACCAAAAAAAGTCACGCCAAAATTCACCAAGCCAAAGAGCAGTGTGAGTAACATCAGCGTCAGAATCCACGAGCGTCTTAAAAGCTTTTAGCTGAAGAAACCATAGATTCGTCCGAGAACAACATTCACCGCAATATTCATCATCATGAAAAGGACGTAGCGGATGTCCAAATATTGATAGAGTACGTAGTTCGCAATCGCACCCACCGCATGGTAGAACAGGATGCAAACGAAGATATTCGGAATGAACATAGCAACCAAACCTGTCAACAAGGCACCAGGCAAGGTAATCCACAAGTACTGCAAATCCTTCACACCAGTAGCCGCATAGGACACAGAGAGAAACAACGAACTCACCACAACCCCGTACTCGTTCCAAACAAGAATAGCAATCGCCGCAGGAGTGAGTTCAAAGGCGCTGAAATTAAAGACATGACGGCCAAGAAATGCAGCAATGATGTTCAGCGCGACGAAGAGCAGGAGGAGCCACATGCGCTGACGAAGCAAGGAGATATATTAAAAGCTACTCCTCACGGACACGATTATCAATCTCCAGGAGGACACTATGCTGCTCAACACCCTGCTGCACTCGCTCCTCGCGCGCAGCAGCTACATCTTCAGCCAAGCTTTTCGCATAGGCATCCATAGTCGCCAGAACACAAGTATCATCAACAGTCTCGCCGAGACGCCGACGTTCTTCACGGAAGCTCTCAGGATCACGAGTGGGGTCAATACTTGACTCCCACAACGGTCGCAACGAGTCAAACCCTGGATCACCACCATATTGGCGATGGATGTTCACCGCGATATTCTTGATGTCACGACCAGTATTCCCACACTCTTTGGAACGCTCTCCTAGTAGCGCTGCATCCTCAATCCTAAGCAAATCAAGCTCGTCAAAACCCTGTAACTCTTGAATGAGGAGCTGCGCATGCTCTTCCGGCGTCTCAGGACCGAGCGCCTGGAAAACTGCCTCGCGCAACCGATTCCTGATACGGTCAGCGATGCGGGAATAGTTGTTCGTGATAAACACGCCATGCAAGTTCCCAACGCGTTCGCGTTCCCAACGGGAAATGCCAGCGAGGAAAACACCTTCAATCTTCCCCTCCTCCACATTATGCTGTGTCTGGTCGGCACCATAGACTACTGTGTCAATCTCATCACCAAGGATAAGATGTACCTGGTCACGTCTTGCAGTTTGAGCGAAAATTTTCTCCAAAGCCTTCTTTCCACTATTTGCCATCTCAGTTTTGCCCGAATTGTCAATGTAGAGCCGATTCACCGGCGCAAGATCGAGGCGGTCAGCAGTCTCATCGGCTTCGTCAAGCAAGCGCTCCCATGTAAACGTCTTCCCAGTACCAGACGGACCATAGGTGAGGCTCGCCACAGGGATGCGCGAACCTGAAGCAAGCAAAGGATTCGTTCTCGTCGCAACATTATAATGCAGCACATTCCAGAGGATACGTCGCCCTTCATCCACAAGCTCAGTGTTCCCAACAACTTGTTCAAGACCGCCCTCAAGCTGAGAGGTCGGCCGCAAGGAGACACTGCTCGATTCCTCCAGACCAGCATAGATGTGCTCGCCAATTGCAATGGGTTGCTTCTCCATTCGCGAGCGTAGCTCCGCCGGGAGCTGCGCCACGGAGTTCTGCGCCGCGCGATAGAACGCTGCGAGCAAGGCATCAGAATCGTTCCCACGCTTCCGCTCGTACTGCAAGAGCATGTCACCGAGGATCAGACGCTCACGCGTGGAATCAGACGCGCTCGACACCTTGAACGTCGGACGGTAACCGTTGATGCCGACGAGCTCGGCGCGCTCCGGCGTCAAAGTATCCAACGCGGCGAGGCCGAACGCGTATGCGTCGACTGCGATGTTAGACTCCAACGATGGAGCCACGTCAGCGAACGCCTCCTCGACAATCGGCCGGACGAGATCCTGCAAGGCGTAGAAGCGCGCCAACATGGCACCTCCCTCGCGCTTAGCGAGGGAGAGCCCGTAGCGCTGACTCAGTCGACCATAAGCCTGCGCAGTCCCCTCGACGAGACTACGCTCCTCAATCCGACACGCGCTCAATGAAGCCATCACTGAACCGCTTTCAGCTGCATCCTCTGGCGGCGTTGATCGACGATTTTCAAGGCCGCGTTATAGTCTTTAGTCATCTCCTGCGACTGGTGCTCCAGAACGTTTTCACTATTTTGTGAGCCATAGACCGGACCCACAACTGAAGGAGGTGGCACACGCTGGTAATCGATATCCCCGAGCCGCTGGACAATAAGACCGACGCTCTGGATCTTCGAAAGGTCTGCGGCCATCTGCTCTGAAGAGATGCCTCCATCCTCCTCTTCGGCAGCTTCCTTAATACGGTCATATTCCGTGAGGGCCTCACTGAGAATTGCCCCGACAACTTGACGCTTATCATACAAGCGCACTGACTTGTTCTCAGCACGGACAATCGAATGCTCAACCGTCCCAACACGACGAATTGCGACACTCTCCGCAAGCTCAAAGTCAGTGACCGCTTTCACAAGACCTCGATGACGTTCCTCAAGACTAGCAACCAAAGACTCATCTTTCGCCTTATACGCAGCAGCGAGAGTCCCGTTAATTTCCTCTATCTCCCCCTGCGCTTCTTCGCGCGACTCGTGGCAGCAGATCATCCAACGTTCTTCCCGGAACTGTTCCGCGGTCTTGTTCGACGCATCATGGCGTGTCTTCTGATACTGGTCGTCAAGCCGCGCAGCTTCGCGTTCATTCCTCGTGATGACCTCGCCGATGTCTGACAAGACCACTGTCCTCTGCTCATCAAGGACGCCTTCGTTCAAGCCTTGTCTATAATTGTCTGCAAAGCCTCTCGAAAGAAGTCCGAGCGCTGAGGCTTTGAATCGTTCCGTCTTCGTATAGTGATCTGTGAAGTTCTCTGGTTCGAAGGCCTGTCGCTCCTGCAATGCGCTCTTCTTCTCGTTGTCAATCCATTCCCTGACAGCATCAAACGAGCGATTCCGCTGGTATTCATGTACCTTGTCCTCGGCTCCAACAGCGTCCCCTTCTGGGATGTGCTTGACGAGAATCTCTTCCCCGACCTTGTTCAGTTTCATCCCTGGATAGAGGACTTTAATAGTCTCAGGGTCCCTGTCGTTGACATTAATACGTTGATCTTCAACAGCTGTTTCTAATTCAGATTGTTCCATTGTTCTGACCTCCTAGTTCATTCCCAGTATGTAACGTGCTGATCTGTAGGCTGCGACCGGCAAGCCTGTTGGACTCGGTCGCATGACGGCTTCCACGATGAGCCGACGTTTCAGAGCTTGCCCGTGCCAGACGTGAATGCCCGCTCCAATTGCTTCCTTGTAGGCAGGAGCTGTGAGTTGCGGCTGCGCGACGATGAGCCCTCGTGAGCGCGGAATTTCGCAGAGATCCAAGCGGTAGAGGAACTCTTGCACTTCGGTCTTCGGCACTGAGCGGCTGTAACTTTTGCATTCAACATACACCTTCCTGAACGTGACAGGACGTCGCGCGACGAGGTCGAAGCGAGGGGTGGGGATGTAGGCCTTCGATGGCCATCGCTTCCTCGCCTCGCCACGCGTCATAATCGCTGGCGTCCGTACCTGAGCTTCAATGCTATGGTATTGCAACGCGCTGAGGAGGAGTTCGATACTCTCCTCGAAACGACGTCCTTGTGGGTGATGTCCCGTCACTCTGTCGGCCCTGCAGTTCCCTGCGAAACATAATTGCCAGCCATCTGCTTGAATGCCTCAAAGCCGTTCTTCGCAGTCGTGCGCGCAGTTTCCACCTCTCCTTTAATGGCAAGGTAGGTGTTGAGCATGTCCGGCGTCTCGCTAGGGATTGCCCAAGCCTGCACTCCACCAGTCCCATCTTGACAGACAAGATGCGGCTGTCGCTCGTTCTCAACTACATATTGCTCAATGCGACAATCATCATTCGGACCGCCGATGGACAGGTATCCTGGCGTAACTGGCAAGTTGAGCACCTGCTTTGCTGATGGTTGACTGTCTCGGCAACCAGCGTACCAGATGCCAGCACCAATAACTGCAGTTGCAATACTTGCCCTGACAGGATGTTTCCGTATCGAATCAATGACTCCCATGAATATCACCTCGGTGAATAAGCACAGGAGAGAACGCTTAAAGAGCCTTACCGCTGATTTATTGGACAGCCTACACACACAAGAGGAAAATTCCTGGAAATAAAGAAAAGAACCGAGCAAGGATAAAGATTATCCGGTTCGAACGTATTATTTCGGTCTGAGGAGAAGAGCAGAAGTTGATTGTGTGATAGTTATCGTCTCACCAGTCGCCAAAGACTTCTGGAAACGCTTGTTATCAGCAGCGACGACAGCAGGACCGCGTTCGATAGTCACTGTTATTGTACAGTCCTCGTCGATGATGAGCGGATCGATGTCTTTCGTCACGTTGTTGAGCGCGAGACCAATACCTTTATCGAAGGTGTCTTTTGTGATGCTATGGAAATACGCAGTACTACCGAAAGGAGTTGCAACGACAAGACCGTCACCAATGAGCTTGTCGAAGACGCTATTGCCATCCACAGCCACGGAAAACCTCATCGCATGCTCGACGTTCTCGTTACGAATGATAATATCATTGAGAGCGATGAGTTTTTCGCCGTCAACCTCAGTCTCTAGCTTTATGAGCGTTTCCTTTTCGAACGTTCCTTTCTGCAACGCTTCAAGCGCTTCCTCAATCTCATGGTCGTTGCATTTTTGACAGGTTGGGCTCGCTCGGAGCGGAAGTTTTGGGACGCCAGGGAATTCGCGCTCGGCATGAAGAAGTGTACCGTCGCCACCATAGGTAAGGATTGCCTCGGGTGTTTTCTCATCGTAGACATGCCCATAGTTCTCGACGTGCGCTTTGCAGAACGCGCAGGCGTCTTCATTCTTCGAGACTATAGCTAGCTTCATAGCTAGAGGAAGAAAGAATGGAATTAAAAAGGTGGTGCTTAGGGTTGGAAGATGTCGCGTTCTTGAATCCTCAAATCGTTCGTCTCAGGATTATATGTGATATCATAACAACGCATATGAGGTGCGTCGAGATGCTGTAAATCAATATCTTCCACTCCTCTTTGTCTCAGTTCTGTAGCAAGCGCTTCGAGATCACTCTGAGTTCCTCCAATGAGGTGAGCAGTGAGACTCCCCGTATTCTCCTCACCAATAACCGCAAAGAGCTGTTTGAGCGCTTCTTCGGTGTGGAATTTTTTCTTTAGAAAATGGTCCATCCCTCTAATCTGATTCGTCGAGATAGCATGACCAAGCATGGCCTCCTTTCCATAATCAAGCACTATAGCTGTGCTGTTCGAAACACAACTGATTGTCGTTTCCGAATCGACCTGTGCATATCCAGTCGACTTGACCGGGCCATTCGCCGAAGCAGTCACTGCAGCACCCATCATGAGCATCGCAGAAGCATACATAGGTGCGTGTCGTCTCATATACACTCTAGATTCAACTATCTTCTTAAGCCTTGTGACTGAATTCGATAAGAGAGAGCACGCCAGCACCCGATATCCTCACTGCGTTCGGGACCTGGCGCGACGCCAGCACCCGGATTTGAACCGGGAATTCCGTAAGGAACCGGTTCTCACGCGTCCTTGCGGACTTTCGAGACCGGCGCGATACCAGATTACGCGATGCTGGCAGGAGTTTACGACTGACAGCAGCGCGACGAGAGCAAAAGCGACCGTATGCGATGCTGGCAACAGAGAATTGAGAGAAATGAGTTGTTTAAAAGGTTTACTCGGCAACGCCAACAAAAGTGATATAGTTCGTGCCTTTGCGAAGCTCACTTGCAGGAATGGTAACTTCGTTCAAGTGCCGCGCGGGGACGCCGTTGAAGACCTCTTCGCTATTCACCAGGATACGCAGCCCACCTTCCCTATCCTCACCATTGAAGCTCAACACATAGTCCTCACTCGCTTCCTCCGCGTCCAAATCGAGCTCATGCTCGACGAAGTTCACAATCTCCACATCACTGAGGGTCTTGAACGGGTCGCGTTCGAGCTCTGATGGGGTGAAGCGCACCTCGAAGAGCGGCTTTGACAGGTTGATGCCATTGATGAGGGTGAGGTCAAGTTCGATATCTCCAACAGTATAATCCTCCTCGCCGAACGATGTGAAGACGACGTTGTTCCGCCCCAAGTCAACATTCCCAAGGCTCAATGCTATAGTCACTTCCTCGCCACACACAGGTTCCCGCTCATAGATTTCTTCACTTTCCCATCGCACTCTGAGCGTGTCAGAGGTTACACAGTCAGGAGTAAAGCGAAGTGTCGCGGTCTTGAGACGGTCAAACTCGTCAGTCTCGATTTTCGCAACGGTAACATCCTCTGTTGAGCCTTGCTCGGTTGAGTAGAGTTCGAGCTGGTCCAGCCAGAGCTCGATATGCTCACCGTCGAACATCATCTCGTCACAGACAGCCTCTTCGCATTCCTCACAGACATCACATGTTTCACATACAGGACAATCTGATTCCGTCTCGTTGATGATGTCTTCCCACTGGTCTTCCAATGGTTCGTCGTTGGATTCCGGCTCGTCCCCACCACAGGCAGATAGGACCAGCAAGAGAGAAAGAAGAATGACAAAGTATTTTTTCATGCACGCCACCTCATGCTCCACTATGTACTTTCTCGAGAAGGGACTTTTTAAAGATAGTGATTAGAAGAGGTAAAAACTGCGGATGGGGGTGTCCTCACTCTCGTTCGGGACCCCCATCTGAGATGCGGATGGGGGGATTTGAACCCTCAACCTCCAGATGGCCCAGCGCACGAATAATCATTGCCTTCCAGCTCATCACTCATGCATTTATGAGTCTGGCGCTATAACCAAATTAAGCTACATCCGCGTAATGTCCGAGAGACAGAAGGGGTTTTAAAAAGCTTTCTAGCTCTTGAGGATTCGTTCTTGGAGCTCACCAAGCTCTTCCAGCGTGATCTCTTTATGCGGCCAACTCTCGAGCTTATCATCATCGAAGCGCGGGATGAGGTGTGTGTGCTGGTGGAAGATAATCTGGCCAGCTGCTCGGCCGTTGTTCATACCAAGATTAAAGCCATCAGCCTTCACTGTGCCGACGATTTTCTTCGCCATTTCCTGGCAGAACGCGAAATAGCCCTCATCAAGCTCCTTCGGGAATTCCATCACATCCTTGAAATGCTTCTTCGGCACGATGAGCGCGTGACCATCGGTAATCGGCTTGATGTCGAGGAAACAGAGGAAATCGTCGTTCTCACCAATCTTGTTGCACGGGATATCACCCGCGATGATTTTGCAGAAGATACAATCATCAGCCATGTACACCACCTCACAGACTATGGACCCTGCGGGATTCGGACCCGCGGCCTCCCGATTGCCAACCGAGCGCTCTACCAGACTGAGCTAAGAGCCCATGTGGACGCTGCGAGATTCGCACTCGCGGCCTCAACGTTGCGAACGTTGCGCTCTGACTAGACTGAGCTAAGCGCCCATTGCTACGCGTGCGAACTCTGAAGGGTTTAAAAAGGTAACGTGGAAAGATATTTAACTGCCTCTGGGTTCAGAGGAGAACATGACTCCTGAAGAACTGGCACGCACGCTTGCGCTCCAGAACGCGGTAAAACATAAAGGTACGGCCAATCCGAAGGCGCTCGTTGGCGGCATGATTAAGGAATTCCCCGAATTCAAGAAGAAGATGCCAGCGCTCATGGACGATATTCTTGATAAGACTGTTAAAGAAGTCAACGCGCTCGGTCTCGAAAAACAAGAGGAGGAACTTCGAAAAGAACGCCCCGACTTCGACAAGGTGGAGAAGAAAGAAGGACTCAAGGAGCTGCCGGACGTAAAAGGCAAGGTTGTCATGCGCTTCGAGCCCAGCCCGAGCGGACCGCTACACATTGGGCACGCCTACACATTTAGCCTCAATCTTGAATACGCGAAAAAATACGACGGGAAGTGCATCCTCCGCATCGCCGATACCAATCCAGAGAACATTAGCGAAGATGCATACAAGCTTCTGCCTGAAGACGCCTGCTGGTTGTCCGACTGCGAACTCGACATCGCTATTCAGAGCGAACGCATGGAACTCTACTACAACTACGCATTGAAACTCATCGAAGAAAAGCATGCCTACGTCTGCGAATGCGAAGCTGATGAGTTCAAGAAGAGCAAAGACAAAGGCATTGCCTGTCCCTGCCGTAACCTTTCTCCGGATGAGCATGCAAAACGCTGGAAAAAGATGCACACCAGCTACGAGCAAGGCGCTGCCGTCGTGCGCTTCAAGACTGACATCGCGGACAAGAACCCTGCGATGCGCGACTTCCCACTTCTGAGAATCAATGAAGAAGAACATCCAAAACAAGGGAAAAAGTATCGCGTCTGGCCACTCATGAACTTCAGCGTTGCCATTGATGACATGGATATGGGCGTCACGCACACACTGCGCGGTAAAGATCATGCAGACAATGCAAAAAAGCAAGCCAAGATTCACAACGCACTCAAACACAACACTCCGACAGCAATCAGCGTCGGGCGTATCAACTTCGACGGCTTCCCCGTCAGCTGCAGCAAGACACGACCGCGAATAGAAAGCGGTGAGTTCACCGGCTGGGACGATCCACGCATTCCATTCTTACCAGCATTACGCCGACGCGGCTATCAACCGCAAGCGCTGCGCAACTACGCAATAGAAGTCGGCGTCACCAAGAACGACAAGAGCGTGCATATCGACGAGTTCTTCAAACACATCAACGCGCTCAACAAAGAACTCATTGACGCAACAGCGAACAGATACTTCTTCATCGCCGACCCTGTCGAGATTACAGTGCAAGATGCGCCAGAACAAGAGATTGAACTCAACCTCCATCCTGATAGTAAAAAAGGCGGCAGAAAATTCATGACGAAAAATTCTTTCTTCATCGCTGGCAAGGACGTGGAAGCGATTGCGAAAATGAAAAAAGTTCGCCTCATGGAAAACATGACAATGAAGGTCGCGAAAAATTCCTACTCGTTCGACCAGAAAGAATACGACAAAGCAAACACCAACACCATCATTCATTGGCTCCCTGTTGAGCACCACACCCAACTTCTCGTGAAAGTGCAACTGCTCATGCCCGACGGCAGCACACAACATGGACTGGGGGAACAAGGTATCAGTGAACTCGACGAAGGAACAGTCGTGCAGTTTGAACGCGTCGGCTTCTGCAGGTTCGACAGGAAAGAAGGCGACACCTACATCTTCTATTTTGCCCATCTCTAAAGGCCGAAACAAAGCTTTATGGCCTCTAGCAGCAAAAACTATTTAAACAACCCGCGGGTGGCTTTTTTTAGAACAAAAACGTTCGAAGAACACTTTGAGGTGGAAAATATGCTTGTTGTTAAAGCTAAAATCAAGGATTATGCAACTGGATACAACGTCGCTGGCGACTTCGCTGAAGCGCTCAACGAAAAAGTTGTCGCTCTCATCAAAGATGCAGTGAAGCGCGCGGACGGAAACGGCCGACGCACTGTCATGGCGAAAGATATCTAGATTGTTAACTCTTTTTCCTTAATCTTATCTTTGATAGCGGTAAATGCCGCTTCAAATTTCTCTGTAGCAGTAGCTGGTAACTTTTCTTTTTCCTTATAAGAAGTGTACAATTCTTCCAACGCTTCGAAATCACGCTTCAACAACATCAGCTCGAGGTGACGCGCCTCGTCGCGCATCGACGGCTGACCCTCTAATGTGTCAAGCGCTTGTTCGAGTTCAGCATTGAACGCAGAATCTTGTGCAACACCATCAGAAGCACCCATCTTATCAAGCAGCTTGTGCAGTTTCGCGCTCAGCGCGAGAGAAGCGAACGTATAATTCGCAGCGGTCGTCATCGTGGAGGCGGTGGCGGAACGTCGCCAGGATTAATTGGAGGCTGGCCTTGAGGTTGATTCTGAGGTTGA
>JAAOYD010000117.1 GCA_018221165.1 Candidatus Woesearchaeota archaeon
CGACAGTTTCCGCAGTGAAGTCGAGGGTGATGATGGCGTTGCCCTGTCCGGCACCGAGAGGATATTGGCCTTGTAAAATCCATGTGCTTCCTGTTTTCTCGAACCACGCCCAATCACTTGTCAAGTCAAGGACGCTTCGTAAGCCGTGGTTACTTGTCGTGACAGCTGCGCTGTTGATGCTCGCGCCTGCACCAAGTTCGTATTCGTAGACAACGTTCTGTCCGCTCGTGCGGCTTGTGTAGGTAATCTCGCCGCCGCTGTACTCGAGGCTGGTGTTACCTGCTGCCGACGCTGCGATGCAATCAACTTCTGAATCATAGCATTCATTGAGAACTTCACTGACAAAGTCAAGTGGTGCCACTTCAAGACTGAAGACGCCACTGTCTGCACCAATACCTGTGGGATACATAACAAAGCCCGCGCCATTCTCAAGCATCCATGTAGGGAGATAGTTGCTGCGTTCTGCGTAGCGTTCAGTGATGTGCGCCACTTGTACCGGGCCGAGGAAACGAAGGATGGCAAACTCGCTGCCTGACTTGACAACAACTCCATGAGGAACGTTGTCGACGAGGATGTAACTCGCTTCAAGTCCAACACCAAAGAGTGCGTGGGGTTCGCCACACACCGCAGTTGCAGGATCGAGACGTCCAAGGACGACATTATTATCCATGAGGAAGGTCTCTGCGTCCTCATCTTCCTGGTCTTCAGGTTCAGGACAGGTACGGCTGTTGAGCTCGATAAACTTCTTGTAGTCGCCGAAGCGAAGCTTAGCTTTCGTGACATAGCCATCACTTGGGTTGAATGTGCTGCTACCATCTCTGGCTGCACTGAGTGAGTAGTTTGTTGTTGCGACCGTGACAAGTGCATCACCATCACCGTCGTCGAGGACACGGCGAACTTCACTTGGGAGGACGCGTGTGATGCCATGAGCGCAGTAGTTGCTCACAAGCATGCTCGGCTCTGTTGTGCTGCCTTTCTCCGCATCGCCAAGAACGAGGTGGCTCCACCCATACCATGGTGAACGTGTCGTGTCTGCTGTTGCGAGTGTGTTGCCTGCTGTTGGGCTGTTCCATGCGCCCTTGACACTGCTCGCTGCGAATCGTGTGAACAATACGTCCAGGTTCATCTCGGCGAGTTTCCTGACTTCAGCGTCGGGGGCTGCGTCGAAGAGTGCTGAAAGAGCGGTAACGACTTTCGCGAGCCGTGCGGGATTAGTCTCTATTCCTTCTCCGGCATCCCCATTCCAACCATAATCTCCTGATTGACGAAGGAGTAAAAGAATATCATCTTTGTCGCTTCCATCACTGAGGTAACGGGCAACGTTTTTCAAGAATATTTCTTCGTTTTTTTCAGGTACTGTATTTGCAGTTACGTATGAAGAAAGTGCTGCTTCTGCGCTTGTTACAAGTTCTGGGTCAAGAGCAGCACCATAGAGTTTCAATGTCCATGAGAGATAGAGTGCGCTCTCGTGAGCGTCGAC
>JAAOYD010000118.1 GCA_018221165.1 Candidatus Woesearchaeota archaeon
AATTGGTCATACAGCGGTTTGAGATTCTCCTCAGTGATGTATTCACGATTGTGATGCAAATCGACTACGCTAAGATACTTGCCTTTATTGTTCTGGTAGGTACGATTGTATGAAGTGTCGAAGAGCACCCAGGACCCACCCACTTTCACTTCAGAAACTGCATGCGTCGCGTCCTTGGACGCCAATGCCACGTGCCGTACCTCATAGCCGAGACTCTCAGCTAGCAACTCAAACACGTAGCTGCGATCGAAACACAAACCCCAACCACGGCCAATAATTGCGAGAGGGTCATGATCTGCTTCCTGTGAGACGTAGCCATCAGGTACTGAGAAATTCACTGCGCGAGTCTGCCAATACAACAAGGCGTTGAGCTGATTCATGCCTGGTTCGATCCCAGTGGTTACGTTCATCGCTAACTCTTGCAGGGCGCGCTGCTGCTCGGCATCTAAGTCATCGTAATACTTCGTTGACTGGAGCGCGTTGAAGATGAGGAAGAGGACTACAACAATACCAATACCTATCCAGACTTGTGCTCTCCTCTCCATGCACTCTGTCAAGGGTCACGGATTTATTAAGGTTCTCTAGAATCAGCAGGATGTTTCCAAATCTTCTTGACATGAGCAAGCTGCTCGTGCGTATTCGTCGTCACCCACTGACCTGTATGTTGGTAGCAGTAGAGTTTCCCGTCAGCTGCCAACTGTGGGAAAATATCTCGCTCGAGCATAAATTTCTCTTGTTTTGGTGCATACGCAAACACTTTCGGCGAGAAAATATAGTAGCCATGGTTAACCCAATTGGATGGTGCTTCTTCAGGAGAAGGCTTTTCCACAAAGCCTTTGATGCGGTCACCATCGAAGTTGACTACACCGAATGCGCGTACATCATCAACTTGATGGAGGCTGATAGTAATGATTGCGTCACACTTTTGATGTACTTTCCATATCTCGGCAAAGTCCACATCGGCGAAGTCATCAGCGTTCATGACGATGAAGTCCTCAGTAAAGTCTGCTTTGTCCACAAGATGCATCCAACCGCCAGTGCCCAATGGCTCTTTCTCAATGATGTACTTGAGTGTGATACCATCATAGGAGTTGCCGAAGAACGCCTGTACTTTCTCAGCGAAGTAGCCGATTGCTAGATAGGCTGTTGTTATCCCAGCACGCTTGAGCAGTAGGAGGCTGTGCTCCATGATGTTCCGCCCATCAATATCCACTAATGGTTTAGGCGTCTCAAGCGTTAAGGGACGCAAGCGTGTACCTAACCCTCCTGCTAGCACAACTGCAGTCTTCATTTCTTGATGGACGTGTGGACGACTTAAATAGCTTTCCTGCGAATGCAGTTCGTGAAACTTTTTAAATGGTCGGAGCCGCCTCTTGAAGGGGAATACCATGCGAATTACCATCTTCGGCACCGGCTATGTTGGCCTTGTTAGCGGCGTTTGCTTCGCTGATATGGGTAATGATGTCCTCTGCGCAGACGTCGACACGAAGAAGATAGCCCTCTTAGAGCGCGGCGCTAATCCTATCTACGAACCTGGTTTGCAGGAGAAGCTCGACCGCAACAAGAAAGAGGGTCGTCTCAACTTCACAACTGACCTGACGAAGGCTGTCGCCTATGGTGACCTCCTCTTCATCTGTGTCGGTACTCCTTCCGACAGCAACGGCAGTGTCGACACGCAGTATGTTGAGGCTGTCGCCAAGACCATTGGCGAACAACTTAATCATGATGCTATCATTGTGGACAAGAGCACTGTTCCAGTCGGCACGGCAGCGAAAGTGCGCACCATTATCCAGAAAGAGTTGGACAAGCGCAAGGTCAAACACTCATTCAGTGTCGTGAGCAACCCTGAATTCCTCAGGGAAGGCGCTGCGGTGAATGATTTCTTCAATCCTGACCGTGTCATCGTGGGCATCGAGGACGGTGACGACCACGCCCGAGAACTCATAGGCAAGCTCTACAAGAGCGTCGCCCGTACGAACCGTCCACTCGTCTTCACTGACACAAAGAGCGCCGAACTCATCAAGTACGCGAGCAATGCGATGCTCGCTACCCGTATCAGTTTCATGAATCAGCTGAGCCAGTATTGCGAGACAGTCGGTGCGGATATCACCGCGCTCTCACGCGGCATGGGCCTCGACACGCGCATCGGCTCGCGTTTTCTCCACGCTGGCGTCGGCTACGGCGGCAGCTGCTTTCCCAAGGATGTCAAGGGCCTCATCGGCTCGATTAAGGAAGCGGGCTGCGACGCAGGCATCTTCGAAGCGGTGGACGTAGCGAACGAGAATCAGAAACGCTCACTCTTTCCAAAGATAGAAAAGATGCTCGGTACGGTGAAAGGCAAGAAGGTTGCCTTGTGGGGTCTCAGCTTCAAGCCGAAGACTGATGACATTCGTGAAGCGCCGAGCAGAGTTATTGCGCAGTGGCTCATCGGGAATGGCGCTGATGTCGCCGCATTTGATCCCGAAGCGACCGAGAACTTCAAAGAAGAATTCCCGAAAATCCGATATGGCAAGAACCCCTATGACCCTGTCAAGGGCGCTGACCTCCTCATCCTCGTAACAGAATGGGATGCCTTCCGCAACCCGGACTGGGAACGCGTCAAGAAGCTCATGAACACGCAAAACATCATCGATGGTCGCAACATCTATCTTGGCTACCGTGACGACCTAGAAAAGCTTGGGTTCACCTACAAAGGTATTGGTATTTAATTTTGAACTAATCTCAAACGAGATTGTGTGCGGATATACATGTCATTTTCAGCGACACATTTACGGGAATCGTTCATTATACCTGTTGTGAAAGATAAGAACGTTCTCGATGTTGGTTCTGTGAGTCATGATGCTAAACAGGAAACTAGTTCAGGTTGGCTTTTTATCAAACTGCTTGAGCACGCGAAACACGTGCTTGGTGTCGATTATGAGACAAAACAAGTAAATATTCTGCGAAAGAAAGGCTACAATATAATTGCTGGTGACGCGACGAAGATTAAATTAGGGAAGAGCTTTGATGTTGTTGTCGCAGGAGATATTATCGAACATATTAATGACCAAGGCGCTTTTCTAAAAAATATGCATGCGCATTTGAAACGGCGAGGAAAAATAATTATTTGCACCCCTAATGCAGACGGTTTTGGTGCTTCCTTGCGAAGAATACTTTTTGGTGGTGCAAGGACCAATCCTGATCATGTTTTATGGCATGATAAGATTACGTTGAGGGTTATTTTGGAACGATATGGATTCACTGTTGAAAATGTATTTTACTCTCAGTATATAGAGGGTTTCTCTGCGCTTCCTAACAAAATCTTTGGTTTCTTCAGAGCTAGTTGGGCTCCTTGCTTGATAGTTGTTGCTAAAAAGAAATGAAAGTAGTGTTCAGAACAACTGATATATCTCAAATGCGTCAAGACTCTTGTAGCA
>JAAOYD010000119.1 GCA_018221165.1 Candidatus Woesearchaeota archaeon
GCACCTTCATCGGTTCGCGTATGGGTCGCCCAGAGAAGGCGAAGATGCGCAAGATGACAGGGAGCCCCCACGTCTTATTTCCTATTGGTGATGAGGGCGGTCGCTTACGTAGCTTCCAGGCAGCCTTGGAGGTTGGCAAGGTTACCTCATCATTCCCTATTTGTGTCTGTCCAAAATGCAAGACCGAAACGCCGTTGTTTCGTTGCGAAAAGTGCGACACAAAAACAACTCGTTTAATTCAATGCCCGAAGTGCGGGTTAGTCGAGACGTGCGAGCACGATACTAAAGATGTTTGTCAGCAATGCAAGGATGCGGGGCGCGGATTTAGATTCTGCGAACACAAGCCAAAACGTTCGACCTATCGTAGCATCAACATCAAACCCATCTTCGACGGTGCGTTGAAGAAGCTCGGGACAACGATTTATCCAGATCTCATCAAAGGTGTGCGTGGCACCATGAACAACGAGCACATCCCCGAGCATCTCGTGAAGGGCTTGTTGCGTGCGAAACATAGTGTGCATGTGAACAAAGACGGCACGATAAGGTATGACGCGTCTGAATTGACGTTGACACATTTCAAACCGAAGGAAGTGCATGTTCCCGTCGAGAAACTCCGCGAGCTCGGTTATGATACTGACATTCACGGCGAACCGTTGACGACGGATGAGCAGGTGCTTGAGTTGAAACCGCAAGATGTGGTGCTGCCCTGTTGTCCTGAGAATCCTGAGGAGCCGGCCGATGAGGTGTTCTTCCGTACGGCGAACTTTGTGGATGAGTTACTTACATCTCTTTATGGTCAGAAGCCTTATTTCAATCTGAAAAGCAAGGAGGATCTTGTTGGTAAGCTCATCATCGGCTTGGCGCCACACACCAGCGCAGGCATCTTAGGCCGTATCATAGGGTTCTCCAAGACCCAAGGGTACTTTGCGCACCCGTATTTTCACGCGGCCATGCGTCGTGACTGTGACGGTGATGAGGCGTGCTTCTTGTTACTGATGGACGCGTTCTTGAACTTCTCCCGTAAGTATCTCCCTGAGACGCGCGGCTCGACCATGGATGCGCCCTTGGTGTTGACGAGCATCCTTGCGCCTGCTGAGGTTGATGACATGGCCTTCCACATCGATATCCCTTGGAAGTATCCATTGGAATTGTACGAGGCCGCCTTGAACTATGAGAAGCCGTGGAGTGTGAGTGTGCCGCAGATTAAGGACGTGTTGGATAGCGCGGCCCAGTACGAAGGAATGGGGTATACCCACGACACGTTTGACTTGAATGCTGGTGTGCGTTGCTCCGCGTATAAGTTGTTACCTTCGATGCAGGAGAAGATGAAGGGGCAGATGGCTTTGGCGGTGAAGATTCGGGCGTGTGATCAGCGGGATGTGGCTCGTTTGGTGATTGAGAAGCATTTCATTCGCGATACGAAGGGTAATTTGCGCAAGTTCAGCCAGCAGGAGTATCGTTGTGTTGCTTGCAATGAGAAGTTCCGCCGGCCACCGCTGCGGAGTAATTGTACTGCTTGTGGGGGAAAGATCATCTTCACCATCAGTGAAGGGTCAGTTGTGAAGTATCTCGAGCCGAGTATCTCGTTGGCGAACAAGTATGACGTGCCGACCTACCTGAAACAAGACTTGGAGTTGACGAAGCGTCGTGTTGAAGCGGTGTTCGGTAAGGATGCCGAACGCCAAGAAGGGCTTGGGCAGTGGTTTGGCTAGAAACCATTAAAAAGTGAGAACAAATAACTTTTTCTATGGATATTGAGAGAGCCCTAACGAGAGCGGTTGCTAAAGGTGTTGGCATCCCACTCATGCGCGCCGGCTTGTACACTATGAAGCCTTCTATCTGGGGACATCACAGTCTTCTTGAAGAAATCGCGCTCCGTGCTGTCGAAGCTAATCCATCCTTGACGAGAAGGTTGATTGCTTCGTATTTGAAGACGCTTCCTTCAAAGATGTGGAACCGGATAGAATTCAACAGCAGAAACGGCTTCTGGCCTCCGAACAGCCTTATCGTGAATCCTGGCGATTATTGCCAACTGTCCTGCGACGGTTGTGTTACCGACCAAATCCGCGTTGGTGAGAAAAAGGTCATGAGCTACGAGACCATGACGCGATCCGCAGAGCAGATTATGGAGATAGGCGGTCGCATGATGATATTTATGGGTGGCGACCCACTCCATCCAAAACAGGAACAGAACGTGATGCGAGTAATAGATGAAAACCCGAGCATGGTTTTCACTTTGTTCACGAACGGCGTCAATTTGCAAGACCATCACATTGAGACTTTCATGAAACGTGCGAACACCATCGTCATGCTAAGCACCGATGGGTTGTACGAGGTGAATGATGCAATCAGGTGTGGAAGGCCTGGTGGTAAAGGATCGTTCGAGTATATTGAGGCAGCAGCTGACCGCTTGCACGAGCACAACTTACCGTTCGCCTTGAGCGCCTCAGTCCGGCAGAGCAATGCTGATAATATCAGTAGCGACGAGTTCATGCGTTTCTTCGCGGACCGCGGTGCGATTGCTGCGTTCTTCGTCGGCTACATCCCGACAACGGGTGACTACCAAACTCACATGCTCCGTCAGAATCAGCTCGGAGAGTTCAGCGAACGACTCGCTGATGCCCAGCTTCGGACGAACATAATGCTTTTCAACTATGCTAACCTCACCAACATGTATGGTTGCCGTGCCGGCCTGAAGCATCTCTATGTCGAGGCTGACGGTGCAGTCTCCCCTTGCTTCGCGCTCGACGTCGCCTTCGGCAATATCAACAAGGATTCCTTGGACGAGATACTCTCAGTTAAGTTCGCGAGTTTCCGCAAGATGCGGGAAAACTTACCATACTCAGCCTGCATCGCCACGACCGCTGCCGATGCTGTGGAAATGCTCGCGCAGAAGGAAGGGTTGGCGATATCACCAAACGTCAGGACCCTCGTCCAGATCCAACCCGGTTTAGTGAAGGGTGGTTTTCGCTAAGGCAAAGCTTTATATCGGTGTTTTCTCTCTTCCACTTAGAGGTGAGGGTTCATGGGTTGTTATACTGTGCCGACAGCGGCGTTCATCGTCCATAAAGTGCTCCAAAGAAAGAATAAGAATCTTCAGAATCTCCATCATAATAGACTGTCTTTGCTTCTCCTTGGCGGCACGTTATTCGGTGTCGTCGACCATGCCTGGAACGGCGAGTTACTGTTCGGAAAGGAAGGTCTTGTCTTGGACTTGCTCCTCGGCGTGACGATTACAGTGAGTATCTTCATAGTGTGGGGCGTTATGGGTGTTGTCGAGAAGTGGCGCGCATCAACAGGGGTGAAACAATGAAGAAAAAGTGTATTTCAATACTATCAGCAGTCATCATCGCAGCCATAGGTATCTACATGGTGGCGAGCTCAGCGTATCCAACACCACCTTTCCTCAGCGGCATAGTGTTCATTATTATTGGACTGAATCTCTGGATACCGTACTGTCCAATCTGTAAGAAGTTCTGCAAGAACTAGTTGTACTTCCACTTCAGGAAGAGTTGCAGTATTCCTATGAGTGTGCAAACAAAGTTCGCGATAGTAACTGGCCATGAGACAATCATAACACCATAGGCAAACCATAAAACGCAATTGGCAACATACAAAGAGAGCATTCCCCACGAGAGGTCGCGCACTTTCTTGGTCTTGAGAATCTTAGTGAGTTGTGGGAGCATGAGGGAGATGCCGACAACCGTCGCCGCATATCCGATGATCTCTGCGAAAAGATGTTCCATAACTATTTATGTTTCTTCCTCCATAAAAAGCTTGCGCAATCTATTAAAACCACAACCCCTTCCTAAACTATGAGGTGAGAGGCCTTCAGACCTACTTCTGATTAACGCTAATGATATTTCCACACACAGACCAACTGAGGGAGATTGTCGAAAGTCTCGAATGGACCTTTATTCAGATCCCTCCTGAAGGGCTACCTTGGGAGGAAATCGAGGCGCGAGGTCCTGCTAAGAACTTGGAGATAGGGCATACGTGTATTATGGTGCCGATGGCAGTTGACGGTGAATCTCTGCGCGGCGCTTATTCACATCTATGTGGGTTGGGCCCGTCTATGGTAATTGATCCATCATGGAAGGGTCTTTCTGAGTATGAGACTGGAACATCATCAATAGAAAGAAAAGGAGAGATTCTTTTCAGTCGTATTTGGATTCCTAACGAGAAAATTTTCGCAATAGTAACTCCGAGAACCCCCGAAAACCCAAATCCGAGTATGGCGACCTTCCATAATTCTGATATTGTAGAAACTTTTGAAAATTATTTTAGGATAGTTTCACCTGAAGATTATGGTATTGGAAGACCCCCAAACTAAATACGACTCTTGACAGAATTTTTCGCGCCGCAGGCTTGACACTTCATCATGATGATGGCGCCTTCTTTCGAAAGCTTAGTCTCAGGTTTGCCGCAGGATGCGCAGAAGACGAACTCCTCAGCGTATTGCACGATGGTCTCGTTAATCTTAGAAGCGGGGAGTTTGGAGCCGAACAACACTGATTGCTTGATGATTTCACCAGGCGTCGCCAACTCCTTCTGGACGTACTTCAGGAGATGCTCGGGCTTTCTATCTAAGGTCTTGGCGATGTCGAACCAGTTGTTGATGACTGTCTTGACACCTTGAATGTGCCCTTTGACTTTCGGCACTTCGAAACGCGCGCCTTCATCCACATCGTCAGGAAGTTGCTCTTTTGCCCTGTCGAGGAGCTTCTCGTAATCCATATCTTTCAGAACCAGAGGGAGGTTTTTAAAGCTTTGGCCGTTTCCCGAGAGGTATGTGGTATGAGATTGTCGGCACGAGCCATGTGGCTGAGGAATCTGAGAAGCGGATTAAGGCTGCCTTCAAGCGCTTCGAACCTGATGTTATTGCGGTCGAGCTAGATAGTGCCCGTCTCTACGCTTTGATGCATGAGGCGAAGCCGAACTATAGTCTTTCATTAATCAAGCAGGTGGGTTTGCGTGGCTATCTCTTCGCACTGATTGGTGGTTGGTTGCAGCGAAAGATTGGCAAGCGCGTCAACATCACTCCTGGCGCCGACATGCTCGCCGCAGTGAAGCTTTCCAAAGGGAAAAAAGGTTTGCTCATCGACCGTCCGTTGCACATCACACTCAAGCGCCTCTCGAAAGCCATGGGTTGGCGCGAGTTCAAGCAAGCAGTGAAGGATGTGTGGGATGGTTTTTTTCACAAGGAACGAGTCACCATTGATCTCAAGAAGGTTCCTGATGATGTTCTTGTTGAGCGACTTCTCGGTGAGTTCCGTCAGCGCTACCCGCGTCCCTACAAGGTGTTAGTGGAGGAGCGCAACCAGTACATGGCTAAGGCGCTGCAGCGCTACCACACCCACAATCCAGATGTGAAAATCCTTGTGGTCGTCGGCGCTGGTCACGCGCAAGGTCTTGAAGGTCTTCTAGGAGAAGCTATTTAAAGCAGCCTCTCCGGTTGAGAGGTGATGGCTGGCTTCCGATATCATCTTAAGCGCTACTTCGAGATTACGAAGTTAGAGTGGACCTCTATTTTGATTACTGCCGCAGTGATTGGCTTTGTCATGACCTA
>JAAOYD010000120.1 GCA_018221165.1 Candidatus Woesearchaeota archaeon
AAAATTGAAGTCCTCTTAGAAATGCAGAACAAGAAACTGCTCGGCGAACTTGAAGGAATAAAGCAAGAACTCCAAGACTTGAAGGATCAAGTTTCTTCTATTAAGCGCATGCAGGCTTCTGCTCCTGCAGCTGCTCCTCAATCAGAAGTTCCTGCAACTGAACCAGCTCCACCTGCTCCTGAAAGCAAGCCAATCGATCGCAACAACGTCGCTCCGAGCGATGTCAGCATCGAGAAAGTGTTCTATTTCGGGACGAAGTGATTAAAGAAATTTTCTAAGGGCTTGTTCACGCTCTTCGAGCCGTTGCATTGCTTTCTTGGCGAACCCATGCGCTTCTTCAGTTGGAAGTTTTCGGTAGTCGAGGAAATCATTGGCGATGTAGCCATCGAGCAATGCATAATCTATTCTTGCCATATCCAGTTGCGTCCCGAGTCCCTGTTCTCGTAGTCTGTGGGGAAATATTGCAGATCCAATTCGCTTCACACCTTCAGTGGTGAGTTTGGTAATAGCCATACCGACGTCATCCTGTAGACTTTCAGCGTAGAGTGTTGCGAACAAATTCTCTCCATCACGAGCAAGTCGGATGTGGTATGGATTGAGTTGTGCAGCAGCGTTATCACCGACAACATCAAAAATACTGTAAATAATGCCGTTGCCATGCTCACGGAAAACAGTTGAAGTCTTGCCGTCAATGGCTTCCAAGAGCAACCTACGGATATCTTGACGAGGGATATTTGGGTCTTCGAGTGCCCAGTAGCTTTCATTGATTGTTTGAGTCATCTAACTCAATATAGAACGGGCATTACTTATAAATCTTTCTAAAAATAACCACTAAAAAGTGGTAAAATAAGGAGTTTTAGAAGCCGGGTGGCTGTGTCGTCGGTTGTGACGGCGGCTGCGCAGGAGGCTGTTGAGGTGCAGAAGGAGGGGCTTGCGCAGGCGGAGCAGAACTTACAGGAGCTGTCGGTGCGACGTCCTCTTCTTCATCGTCCTCTTCGTCATCCTCCTCCTGGATGGCTTCGGACTCGGCATCAATCTCGGTCTGGGTCAGGACACCTTTCTTGATGAGCAGTTCAATCAGCGCGCTAATCAAGACTTGATTGCTCTCTGCCAGGTCCTCGACATCCATCTCTTCTTCAAGCATCTCTTCGTGCTCATGTTCTTCCATCAGTTCCACCTCATTGAATTAGGAAAAAGATTAAACGTGTTTACTCAGCTTTCAAGCCCTTGCGCTCACGAATCTGGCCAGCAATCTTACCTTGCAGTTCACGCGGCAGCAATTCAAAGTTCTGATCGATGACGGAACTCGAGCCGCGACCACCGGTGGCGGAACGCAGTTCCGAACTCATCCCGAACATCTCTCCAACAGGAAGCTTACCTATTACGGTTACAGTCTCGCCTTCCTGCTGCATGTCGAGCAGCTGGCCACGCTTGTTGCTAATCAGCTTGCTAATTTCACCCATGTAGTCGACTGGGCTTTCGAAGCGTAGCGTCTGGATTGGTTCGAACAGCACAGGCACGGCAGTACGCATCGCACCACGGATACCCTCCCTGACAGCAGGATACATCTGCGCCGGGCCGCGGTGAATCGCGTCCTCGTGGAGCTTCGCATCTTTCAGGCGGACGACGACACCCTGGCAGGGTTCGTGCGCTACCGGGCCGTTATTCATCACGTCCTCGAACATGTCGTTCACCAGCTCGATGATCTCACCAATCTGTACGATACCGCGCGTGTCGTCGATGAACACGTTGCCATTGTGGATGTTCTTCACATTTCTGGCTTCTTTCGTGTCCATACCTGTTTCACGGAGTGCCGCCCACAGAACTTCATCTTTCTTCTTGATGCGACCTTGACTGATTTTCTTGTCCTTGAGCGCTTGCTTGAGCTCCTCACCCATTGGCTCTGCAGTGAAGTAGAGACGGTTGTGCTTGTTCGGTGACTTTCCTTCCTCTGGCGCAGGTGACTTCTTCGTGATAGCTTCACGATACACCACAACTGGGGGAGAGGTCGTCACTTCGACACCCTTCTCCTTTACGATGCGGTTCTCGAGAATCTCGAGGTGTAATTCACCCATGCCGGAAATCAAGTGCTCACCGGTCTCGTTGTTGATTTCAATCTTAATGCTTGGGTCTTCTTTTGAAATCTGCACGAGCACATCAATCAGCTTCGGCAAGTCAGAAGGCTTCTTCGCTTCGATAGCCTTCGTGATAACCGGGTCGAAGAGGTGACTTATTTCCTCGAAGGGAGTCTGCTCACCTATGGTGACGGTCTCGCCAGGGTAGGCATCTTTCAGGCCGCCGAGGCCGATGATATTCCCTGCGGGAACATCATTAACGATCTCCTTCTTCGCGCCGTTGTACACGTAAATTTGTTGTGTACGGACGTTCTTTTTCGCCCTGTTGAGCCACGCCTCAAGGCCCTTGCTCATGGTGCCGCTGAACAAGCGGCCAGTAGCAATCTCTCCAGCTTGCGGGTCAACAACGACTTTCGTGACGACGAATGCCAGCGGGCCGTTCGGGTCGCCTTTCATGAGGCTTTGTCCCATCGTGCTTTCAATGTCACCGTGCCAGATTTTCGGAATGCGATACTCAGCAGCGGCCAAGGGGTTCGGGTGGTGCTTAATGACTGCGTTCAGGAGCACAACATGCAGTGGTGCTTTCTTACCGAGCTCTTTCCATGTATCATTTTCATAGGCATCGATGATGTCTTTGAAGCTGATGTTCTCCTTCTGCATGTAGTCCAGGCTCATCGCCCAATTATGGAAAGCGCTACCGAAGCACACGCTTCCATCTTGGACATTGACCTGCCACTTCTCGCCATATCCTTCTTCAGCAATACCCTTGATTTTCGCGTTCACTTCCGCAATAATCTTTACGAATCGTTCCTGCATCGCTTCCGGCGTAAGCTTAAGCTCTTTGATCAAGCGGTCAACCTTGTTGATGAAGAGAATCGGCTTGACTCGCTCCTTCAACGCTTGGCGCAGTACTGTCTCTGTCTGTGGCATCATACCTTCAACCGCGCATGCAAGCACGACGGCGCCGTCTACGGCGCGCATTGCACGCGTCACGTCACCGCCAAAGTCAACGTGACCTGGAGTGTCAATAAGGTTGATGAGGTAGTCCTCATCTGCTATTTTATGGACCATGCTGACGGCCGCGCTATCAATAGTGATGCCTCGCTCTGCTTCGTCATCGTGGAAGTCGAGCACGCAGGCCTTACCGGCCAGGTCTTCACTCATCATTCCAGCACCAGCAAGCAAGTTATCACTCAACGTAGTCTTGCCGTGGTCAATGTGCGCGCAGATCGCGATGTTCCTGATTTGCTTCGGGAGGTTGTTAATTTCCTTAACCCGATCTACCATCTTTGCCATGATTGTTCACCTATTTCAGGATGTGCACGTCATGCACATTCTTGTAGCTGTGTAATTCACTGTCTTCGAACCAGAGAGCGATTTCCTTCTTCGCGTCATCTTTGTTCGCGCTTGCGTGAATTAGGTTCTTGATTCCAAGGCCTTCAGCATCAGCATAATCATAGCTGACATGTGCGAAGTCGCCGCGGATAGTCCCTGCGGGCGCGCCTTTCGGTTCGGTCGGTCCAACTACTTTGCGTATAGTCTCGATGGCTTCAACACCCTCGATGACCATTGCCAACACGGGGCCGAGCGTAATGAGTGCCTCGAGGCCTTTATAGAAAGGTTTCTCGACGTGTTCCTCATAGTGCTTCTTGCTGAACTCCTTGTCCACCCAGACCATCTTCATGCCGACAATCTTGAGCCCAATCTTCTCGAACCTACTGATAATCTCACCCATGTGGCCACGAGCGACAGCATCAGGTTTCAGTAACACTAAGCTTCGTTGAATCATTTCTTTTCACCTTTCGGTTTCGCTTTCTTTTCCTCTTCGACACGCTTCAAAGCTGCCAGGTTCGCCGCTTTCTGTGCGCGTGCTTCCGCTGTCCACGTAATGTTACGTGGCTTGCGCTTCAGCTTGATGTAGTTCTTTTCAGCTTTGCCGTTGAGGAACCAGAGCACCTTGCCGTCTTTCTTCACGTACATGATGCCTTGTCCTGGAGGGATGGTTTTCCCACTAAAACTGCAGATTGGCATTGTGCATCACCTAGTTGCCGCCACGGCCGCCTTTGCCCATGGGCCGGGCTTCGATTTCGGTCTCTCGCAGCATGAGGATATCCCCAAGCTGTACCGGACCGCGTACGTTGCGTCTGATAATCTTGTTCTCATCCCGTCCGCCAAGAACCTTGACACGGACCTGGATGGCTTCCCCGCGACTTCCAGTGCGACCGACAATCTCCTCGACAGATGCGGGGATTGCTTCGGTGAACTGGACACCGCCTTTGCTTTCTTCAGCCATGGGGACTCACCTACTCCAATCGCTTCAGGAGCTCTGCGGCTTCACCAGCTTCAGTGACTGCTACGGCTGCTGTGCCGAGCGGCAGGCCTGCAGCGGCGCCGAGTTCTTCCTTCTTCTCGACTTCGACGTACTGGCAGCCCTTCTCTTTGCTCAGGAGCGGGAGGTGCATCACGATTTCTTTCGGAGTTGTGTCCTTCGCGACGACGACGAGTTTGGCGTTGCCTTTCTCAATCGCTTTGGTGACTTCGTTGCAGCCCTTGCAGAGCTTACCGGTCTTCTTAGCGACCTCAATGACTTCATAGACAGTTTCATCACTCATTTTCTCAATCCTCGGTATGTTTTCCCGGATTCTTGGAACAGAAGTTCCCTCATTCCCCCACTATCCTGGCGGGATCATCAATCACAGGTAGCTTCCACGACTAGAGGGTTGTTTATAAAGGTTTCGTGGGGACTTAGTAGAACTACTAAACAGTAATAAAAAAAGAAATATTTATAAATACCTCCTTTGCACACATAAATATGAGACTAGAGGGAATTATCGAGCAAGCAAAGGATAAAAGAAGCTGGCTTGTTGAACAAGTCAAGGACAAAGGTCCAGGTTATCTTTCTGACTCAACAGCTGTTGCGACCATATATACTCCTGTCTATGCCTTTGGAGAGACTGTAGTGGCTGGTATGTCACACGCCCTATCTCAGGATGCAAGACTGCTCGGTCTCTTGACGATATATGGCGGTCTTGGGAAACTCATTGGTTATGGCCGTGATCTCTCAGAGAAGGCTTTCAAGATTACTGATGAAACAAGCAAAACGGTCAAGAATATCCATGATACACTGTACCTCGCAGCCACCGGTCTTATCATTAACCCACCTTTCTATTTCGCTGTAGGTTCGAGAGATCCAAAGGAAATATTCTGGGGAACAGTTTTTGGGGTTGGCGTTGGAGCAGCAGCTGGCATTCCGATGGGATATGCTCTTGATTGGTTTAGGGATTTAACGGGTGTTCAAGAATCTAAGAGACTACCCCCTATCATGAAACACGCGAGCGCAAAGACGAAGAAGAAGATTGCGGCTAGTCTTGTCGCTGCAGGAATTGCCCTGACTGCAGTGGTCTACAATGTGGTTCCTGATAAGGGAGAGAAGACTCTCGAAACTGCAGTCGTTGAGCAGTTTGAGCCAAGCGCAGACCTCACCCAAAACCTTTAAAAACGCGTTCTGAGCTTTGAATGTCATAACGCTCACTTGAGGTGTATGTTAATGGGTAAGAAGTACAAAGTGGTTTTTGATCGCGAGGTATGCATTGGCGCGCTCGCGTGCAACGCTGTCGCTCCGGAAGTCTGGAAGACCGCTGATGACGGCAAGGTCGACCTCATCGGCGGGACGAAGCGAGACGACGGCAAGTGGGAACTGGTCATTGACGAAGAACAGTTGGGCAAGAACAAGGAGGCTGCGGACAGCTGTCCGGTCTATGCCATCGTCATCGAAGAAGTCGAAGAGTAAATCTTTTTAAACGAATCTTCTTCTAGTCTTTAAATGGCGGATGAACCGAGCCAGGAAGAGCTTCTCGCGCAGCAGAAGGCGAATTGTATCTTCTGTAAGATTGTCGGCGGCGAGATGCCCAGCAAGGTTGTCTATCAGGACGACCGAATGGAAGCCATTCTTGACATCAGACCGGCAGTCAAAGGCCATTGTCTTGTTCTCACGAAGGAACACTATCCTATCATGCCACTCATTCCCCCAGAGGAATTCGCGCATCTTTTTGGTACTGCAGCCCAATTATCAAAAGCTATCAAGGATGGCATGCTCACGCCGCGCTGCACAACCTTCATCGCGAACGGTGCCATTGCTGGCCAGCAGAGCCCGCACTTTCTCTTTCATCTCATTCCAAGAGAAGATGGCGATAACCTTCCATTTACTATTCCAGAGAATGGTGTGGCCCAGGATGATATCACAGCAATGCTCCAACAGAACCTCAAGGCAATTATGCAGCAGCACCTGCAGAAGACCGGGAAGAGTGAGTTTACTGCACAGGCGCCACCAACTCCATCACCTTCTCCTGAACAGCCTCCTCAAAGTCCAACACCCCAATCTCCAGAACAATCTTCACAACCAACCCCTCAACCATCTCAATCGCCGCCTGATCTCGAGCAGCTCGCGCGCATCATCGAAGACAATCAGGAATTGAAGGATCTTCTCATCAAGGACCCTGCCAAACTGGAAGGCCTCGTTTTCGACAATCCCCAACTGCAAGGCCTTTTCGCAGGCGTAGACATCAAGAAGCTCGGCGAGAAGCTCCGAGAGCTTCTCCTACAGAACCAGGAGAAAGCCATCAAAGGCCACGGACCGAAGCTTGAGGATGTTATTCCTGCGAGCCAACTCACTATGCAGCAGCTCTTCGAGTACGTTGACAACAAGCCCAAGCTGCGCAAGCTCATGATTGAGGACCCTGAAGCATTGAAAGCCCTCATCCCTGAGAATGAGCGCCTCAGCAAGTTCTTCGCTGGCAGTAATGTCAACGCGATTATTCAAGCCTATCAAGAGTATGCGAAGGAAACCCAAGGCATCACAGTCACCATGGAGCCAGTGGAGGAGCGAAAAGACGACCCACGCGTCAAGCCTCTCAAGGGGCCATCACGAAAGGAGGAGGGCGAAGCGTGGGATGAAGTGCGTTATGGACACCGTCCGAAAACAACACTGGATAAGATTGGGAGGCTGTTCAAGTGACGCTCTACGAGGACGCCCTTGTCATCGCCACGCTCGCGGAGAATGCCGCGGTCAAAGGACATGTCATCGTCCAGCCGAAGAAGCCAGTAAAATATCTGAGAGAGCTCTCTGAAGAAGACTGCGCGCACCTCTTCACGGTCGCGAGTTACACTGCAGCAATCCTCTTCCAAGGCCTCCAAGCAGAAGGCACGAACATCATCTGCAATGAGGATGAGGAACAGCTCACCATCCATGTGGTCGCCAGAAGGAAAGACGACGGTCTCAACTTCCAGTGGGAACCAAAAGAGCTTGACGAGGGAACGATGAACGATACGTTCGAACGTGTCAAGGACAAGAGTTTCTATGTTGGGAAGAAGAAGCCTGAACCAGTGAAGGAAGAAAAACCGAAAGGGCCTGTAGAGGAAGCGGAAGACGAAGAGAATTATCTTATTCAACAACTTCTCAGAATACCTTAGAACGGCAGCAACCGATACACGAATCCACCAGTTGCCCACAGCAGGATAAATCCGAGGAGGAAGCTCGGTACGAAGGGGATGCCTTCCTTCACGACAACTTTCTTGACTTTCAACCTCTTGAGTTTCGCGATTTGCTTGTTTGTGATACCTAAATCCTTCGGCCCGCAGATGAGCTTGCCTTTTACCTTGACTTCTTCTTGTATCCAATCACCTTCTGTGAGTTTCTCGACAGGATAGGTCTTGATGAGTACTGATTTCTCAACTGTCTTGACGATGAGCCAGGCGTAGAAGAGGAAGTAGAGCATGACGAGGAGGAGGACGAGAATGGTCTTCTCAGCGAACGGAGTGAGGAGCACTGCGATGACGAGGAGAAAGCCGAGCACGAGCACAATCTTTCGGAGTCGATGAATGAGTGGCCGTCGAATCTCCTTGACGAACGCTGGCTTGAAAACTTTCCATTCCTTCACGACGAGCGACAAGGTGTACAGTGTGCCGTAGACAGCGCCAGCGAGGAGCATCAACACCAAGAAGAGTACAGTGTCGATTGTGCCGAAGCCTAATCCTAACAACGCGCCCAGGCCCATGAGTAGCTTTGAATCAGCGCCACCCCATTGGCCGGTGTAATACAACAAGAAACCAAGTGCGATCATCGCAACGAGGCCCAGAAGCATTTGCACCATTGGCACCCAGTTCCAGAGGACGATGCTTTTGGCGAAGCCGTAGGCAATCGCGAACAGGAGTAGCCCGTAACTCACAAGGTCAGGCACTTCCCGGGTGCGCATGTCATGAATGGACGCAACGAGCAAGAAACCGAGACCGACAATGAACGGAATGAGGTCCATAGGAGAGAGATGCGCTGCAACCCTTAATAAAGTTTATTTCTTGGTGAACAGCAATCCGGGCGCGAGCTTGGTGTAATCTGCTATAACCAGGTCTGCGCCTGCTTCTTCGAGCGCTTCGCGCGTGTTCGTCGTGAGGAGCGCAACACAGTAACAACCGGCGCGTTTCGCCGCGAGCACGCCGCTCGTGCTGTCCTCAAACACGACGCATTCGTTCGGTTCCTTGCCGAGCTGCTCGCAAGCAACAAGATAGACTGCAGGGTCTGGTTTGAGGCGTTCGCCTACTGCTGCAGCGTTCACGTGCGGCACATCTTCGAGTTTGAGAATTTGGAGGCAGAGATTGAGCGTTGAGTCTTCGGCGTTCGTCGCGACGATGTGGTCGACATTCATTGCTTTCAGCTCGTCGAAGAACTTGCCAAAGCCACGTATGGGGACAAGCTGTTGCATCGCGAGCTCCTTGAAGAGGCTGCGACGCTTATTTCGCAATTCGTCAATACTGACTCTGCCCGCGAGCCCGTTCTTTGCGAGGATGTCGCCGAAGATGAATGTTGACCCTGTTCCTTCGTAGACGTGCATCCATTGCTCCTTGGCAATTTCGATGTCGTAGGGTTTGAGGACTTCGTTGAACGTTGCCATATGCAACATCGGCGTGTCAGTAATTGTGCCGTCCAGGTCGAAGATTGCGGCGGAAAATCTCGGTTTGGTCATGTGTTTGGTCGCGTCCAGGCGGTTAATAAAGATTCTCTTTTACACAATCCTTTAATACCCCTCGCTGTTCCGGCAACTTCCATGACTGCATTGCCTGACGCCTATCTCGCGCGTTTTCTCGATTTCATGCGCGCTAATGAGAAGGATCTCTCGAAGGAGGTGATTGCACAGCAGAAGAAACGCTTGTGTAAGGAACTGGATGTGAAAGCAGTACCGAGTGACATCGCTATTCTCACGCATCTCGACGGGAAAGATATGGACTTCGCGAAAGAATACTTGCTCACGAAACCGATGCGTTCTCAGAGTGGTGTGACGGTCGTCGCAATCATGACGCGCCCATCGAGATGTCCGCATGGGCGATGCACCTACTGTCCTGGTGGTCCCGGGAGCGCGTTTGGCGACACACCCCAAAGCTACACTGGCCACGAGCCTGCGACCATGCGTGGCATGCGCGCAGGTTACGATGCCTATGTGCAGGTGTTCAACCGGCTTGAGCAGTACATCGTTGGTGGTCATGACCCGCAGAAGATTGAGCTCATCCTCATGGGCGGTACCTTCCCCCACGAAGACCCTGCGTATCAAGAGAACTTCGTTCGCGACGCGTTCCAGGCGCTCAACGATTTCTCCTCAACTTTCTACGCGGACGGGAATCTCCTTCTGGATTCATTCAAGGACTTTTTTCAGCTGCCTGGAAGTGTGAAAGATGATGAGCGCGTGAAGAAGATTCAAGAGAACATCATCTCACTTAAACAAAAAAATACGCCTTCGTTAGAGGAGGTCCACTCGGCCAACGAAACCGCTCAAGTACGATGTGTTGGGCTCACGATTGAGACGCGGCCGAGCCATGGCAAGCTTGCTCACGGCAACGAGCTGCTGAAGTTGGGCTGTACCCGTGTGGAACTCGGCATTCAGACGCTTCATGATGATGTGCTTGAGGCGGTGCACCGTGACCACACAGTCCAAGACAGCATCGAGAGTATCGCTGATTTGCGCGATCTCGGCTTCAAGCTCAATTTCCACATCATGCTTGGTCTCCCTGGTATGACTGCAGACGCTGACCGGAAAGCGGCGGAGCAACTCTTCACCAATCCTGACTTCCAACCAGACATGCTCAAACTCTATCCTTGCATGGTCATGGAAGGTACGCCGCTCTACAACGATTTCAAGGCTGGGAAGTTCACACCGATTACGACAGAAGACGCTGCCAAGCTCATCGCTGACATCATGAAGCTGATCCCACGCTATTGCCGCGTCATGCGTGTCCAGCGTGATATCCCGACAAAAGTCACTGAAGCGGGCGTCGATAAAACAAACCTGCGCCAGCTCGTCGATGCACGTATGGAAGTGCAGAATGTCACAAGCCAGGACATCCGCGCGCGCGAGATTCGTGACCGACCTATCAAGAAGGCTGTGCTGAACGTCATCGGCTATGAAGCGAGCGGCGGCGAGGAGTTCTTCATTAGCATCGATGACCCTGAGCAGGACGCGATTATCGGTTTCTGCAGGTTGCGTTTCCCACCGCGACAGTTGCGCGACGAGTTCGACGTCCGAACAGCTATCATACGAGAACTGCATATTTACGGTAAGCAAGCCGGTATAGGTGTTGTAGGTATTGAAGGCAGTGCCCAGCATAAGGGCTTCGGCTCACAGTTGATGCACGTCGCTGAGCGTATTGCGCGCGAACACGGTAAAGAGAAACTTCTCGTAATTTCTGGTGTTGGTGTGCGGGAGTATTATCGCAAGCTCGGTTATGAGCGAGACGGCCCCTACATGGGGAAGAAGCTAAAGGCATAAAAGGCCCCGGCATTCCCCTTTTCTTATGGCTCTCAAGCCCATACCTCAGGAAATAGAATTCAAGCCCGCCTTTGAGGAGCGCTACCGGAATCTTATGGGCGACCGCTATGAGGAATATAAAAAGTTCTCCTCCTCCTATATCCGCAAATGCATCCGTGTGAATACGCTGAAAATCAGCGTCAAGGAGCTCAAGAAGCGCTTAGAGGGCGAATGGAAACTGACTCCGGTCCCTTGGTGCAAGGAAGCGTTCTGGATAGAGAAGAAGGGCGAGGCGCGGTTCGACATCGGGAATCTCGTTGAGCATCAGCTTGGCTTTATCTACATCCAAGAATCTGCCAGCATGATTCCTCCTGTGGTGCTCGCGCCAAAGCCAGGTGAGAAGGTCTTGGATATGTGTTCAGCACCTGGCAGCAAGACAACGCAGCTCGCCATGTACATGGAGAATGAAGGTGTGCTTGTCGCGAACGACGTGGACTGGACGCGCTTGAAGCCTCTCGGCCTTAATCTCCAGCGCTGTGGTATCACAAACACAATTGTGATGATGAAAGCAAACAGACGCCTCGAGCGGGAAAGCTTTGACAAAGTATCGGTTGACGCCCCTTGTTCCGGCACGGGCACTATCAGGCGCTCGCTGAAGACCATGCGCATGTGGTCACCAGGCCTCGTCAAGCGCATGGCGCGCGACCAGCGAAGAATCATCCAGCAGGGCTTTGACCTGCTCAAACCCGGCGGCACGCTCGTTTATAGCACATGTACCCAAGAGCCTGAAGAGAACGAGGCTATTGTCACTTGGCTCCTGGAGAAGAACGAGAACGCGAAGCTGCAAGACATCAAGCTTGACATCAAGCGCAGCGACGTGATTACTGAGTGGGAAGGCACAACCTATCACAAGGACATCAAGAAAGTTCTGAGAATTTACCCGCAGGATAACGACACAGAAGGCTTTTTCGTGGCGAAAGTAAGAAAAATCAATCACGATACATGAGATTGGATTCCCAGAGCTTCACGCCGTTCCCGCCTTCGCTCTTGACATCATACATTGCCATGTCTGCACGACGGGTAACGTCTTCTATTGAGGAATCGGGCGTGACTCGAGTAACGCCAACACTCATTGCCACTAATGGTATCTGAATCTCTTGGTTGACGAGTCCTTCATCAACAAGGGTGCGGAGGCTTTTTTCGAGGACGGGAAAAATATTCATTTGATACCCTTGGTAAAGCCTCGTCAGCAGTTCGAGAACATTCTTATCTTGCTTTATCATGGCCTCTTTCTTGTCACCACCAAGGTCTCGGGAGTGTGGTCCTATTCTGTAGAGTAGGCCTTTGAATTCATCTCCTGATCGCCTTGATTTAGAGTCGGTATTCTTGAAGGTGGAGACGAGATAATCGGCAGTTGTCCTCAAGAGCTGATCTCCGACAGAATGGCCAAGGCTATCATTCACTCTCTTGAAATTATCTATATCGAGGAAGAAAAAATAATTGTTTGTGGCACCTGTTTTCCTAATCTCGCTAAGGAATTTCTCGAACTTTTGAGTGAATGCGTAATCGGATTCGAGCCCAGTCTGAGGGTCAAGAGCGAGCTTCTGAGAGAGGTCCTCATTCTCACTCTCAATTCTACGGAGTTCATACGACATCCTTGTGAGGGCCTTGATTTCTTCTTTGGATAGTTCTACTCCGATTCGAATCTTACGGAGCGCTTCGTGGCTGTTTTTTCGCCAAGTTTCCTCTTCTTTGAGAGCGCCGTCAGTAGATATGTCATTCATACTCACTTAGAAGTAGTGATTACTTATAAAGCTTCCTCATTCTTTTATAAAGAAACGAAGAAAATATACAGAAAGCAGCTACTTCCTAGCCTTCTCAATCTTACCCTTCAGGAGAGCATGCAGGCTTTGGTCATTAACCTTAATGACTTGCCAGCGGACACCAGGGATGTCGCCTTTCGAACGGCCCATCTTGCCACCGATGCACTCAATCACGACTTCATCGTGTTCATCGATAAGCTTGGTCGCACCGTCTCCAGGAAGGAATGCGGTCACTTGCTTGCCGTTCTTCACGAGCTGTACACGTGCGCACTTGCGCATTGCAGAATTGGGTTGCTTTGCTTCGCGCTGTACCTTCTCCAAGACAATACCTTTTGCTTGAGAGCTTCCTTCAAGAGGATCAGATTTTACCTTGAGACCGAGAACTTTTTTGGCGTACCACTTGTAGAGCTTTCGCGACGTCGCCCTCCTATTCTGGAGTTTTGTTGCCGCATTGATTCCGCTGCTCTTTTTTGCCATAAGTTACACGACCTTAATTTCTTTCACGTCCGGAAAGTATTTCTGGACGACACGCTCGTAAAAGCGCAGGTTCTGGGCTTTGGCGCCGATTATTAAGCCTTTCGTTTTGACATCATCGTCATAAAGAGTGATGGTGCCGGGTTCAGGGTCGTCGACTTCTGTCTTCGACACCTTTAACGGATGAATCATGTTGCGGATGAACAGCTTCACGTCAGGGTTGTACTCGCTAATCTTTAACCGACGGTTCAGTTGCGTGCTGAGTTTCTTGACGTTCGCACCGTCCTTACCGAGCGCACGCATCAAACCGCCCGTCTCAATTACAAAGTGTAGGCGGTCGTTGTGGTCATAGTAATCTTTGACCTTGACGCCGGTCATCTTCTCGAAGTGACCAATGACTTGGAGAATCTCCGTATCAAAAACCTGCTTCTTTGGTTGCTGTTCCATTTTCAAGAAAGTATCGCGATAGCTGCGATTGAGAAAGGCTTCTTGCACAAAGTGCCGAGCTCATCGTTGGGGATGCCTGCATCTGCGAGTTCGAAACTGGCGCCGAGTCCTTTGTAGCGACCGAGTTGCTCACGCAGGTCTTCAGGCGCGTTGCTCGCCAGTATGACTTTGGCTACGGTACCTTGCTTGATTGCCTTGACGACACGGTCGGAACCGATGACCAGTTTCTCGCTCCCGAGGAGCTTTCGAATCTCTGTTTTCATATTCGCTCACGAATTGTAGGTGCTTTTTAAAGGTTTCTTAAGTGTAACCTTATTTCTTGACTTTTGTGATAAGACCTGGCAACCCTGTTCCCAGAGGAACGGGCTGGTTGAGCATCACGTTCTCAATAACACTGTTCAACTGATCTTCTTCGCCGATAATTGACGCGTTGAAGATGTGTCGTAACGGTGTCTCGAAACTCGCTCGAGCAAGCACTGAAGGCTTGGTCTTGACGATACCGTAACGGCTGATACCTTGCACGTGGCCGCTCATGGTCATCGTATCCGCCACCAGGAGGATGTGTCTGATGTCGATGCCGATACCTTGTGCTTCGAGAACCTTGATGACCTCACGGATGATTTGTTCGCGCACAGCTTCTATGCCGAGGACTTCCCCGATTTCGTAGAGGTTGTTGCTCACAGTCCTGGTCGTGTCGACCTCTTCCATCTTGAGGATTGCCTTGAGGTTCGTGCCGGCAGTGATGATGAGATATTCGTCGCCGCGCTTCACTGGAAGCACCTGGGTCACGCCACGGACGCCGTTAATGTAGATACCTTTGATTTTCTCTCTGACACGATAGACGTCCTTGAGCGGTTCTTCCTTGCTCGTGCTCTTAACTTCCAACGTGGTTTCATCAATCTTCTTGAGGGAGAAACCTTTGAGACTCTTCGCGAGAATCTTAATGAGACGGTCAGTCTTCATTTCGACGACGGCCATCTTGTCCTCATCGAGCTGTATAGACATGGTACTCTCAACGACGTCGATGGTGACTTCCTTGATGTATTCGTTAAATTTAGTTTCCTTCACTTTCTCAGCGATGACCTTAATACCTTCTCCCTGGCTAAAAGGTTCTTTGAGGTAGACCTCCATCATCGGGCTCTTGATGGTCTTGCGCGCGTCGAGAATCTCAATCAATCTCGGAAGGCCTGTCGTGACGTTCATCTCTGAGACGCCAGCGAAGTGGAACGTGTTCAGTGTCATTTGTGTGCCTGGTTCGCCGATACTCTCAGCACAGACGAGGCCAACGCTCTCGCCCGGATCCACAACAGTGTTGAGATATTCCTCTTCAACAGCTGCGAGTATCTTTTTGAGCTTCGCGTCAGTCACCTTAGTTGGAAGGTTGTCGCGCACCTCTTCGAGGAGCTTGCCCGGCAACTTTTCTGTGTATTCTTTGAAGATTGCTTCTGACATCTTGTGCACCTCATACGTTCGCGTCAATAATCGCTTTCACGTTGATCTTGCCGCCTTCACTGCGCGACACGTCCAATTTGTCCTCACCGTAGCTGTACTGGACAATCTTGCCGGCTGCGTCCCTTGTGGTCTCATCATATTCGACTTTGAGATCTTGGAGCGCGTTCGCCAGTCTCCTGTAAAGATAACCGCTCTTGGGCGTACGCAGAGCTGTATCCATCATACTATCCCTGCCAGTCATGGCCATGAAGTACATCTCGTGCGGTTTCAATCCTGTCTTGAAACTGTTCCCAATGAAGCCACGAGCAGCGCCTCCTAAGTCGCCGCGCTTAAAGCAGCTCAGTGTGCGTTCAGTATAGCCTTTTTCGATACGGCCGCCGCGCAAGGCTTGCTGGCCGACGATACCACCCATCTGTGCCACTTGGATGTTACTGCCACGAGCTCCGGAGTTCACCATCACCATGAGGCCAGATTGGTCCTTGCCTTGATTGAGCACGGCATTACCAGCGTCATTCCTGGTTTCGTTGAGCTTCTCCAGGATGCGGAGCTCGAGTGTCTCCTCAAGGCTACGGCCCGGGAGTTGTTCAAGAGTGCCATCACGATACTTGCTGATGAGGTCTTGCACCGTCGCTTTCGCATCGCCAAGGAGATTCTCGATAGCTTCCTTAGCTTCTGGTTCGAGGTCAGTGTCGCTCAGGTACATGGTAAATCCGTACCTTAAGAGGGAGTTAATGCCAAGTTTGTAGATGTGGCCGAGAATAGTCACTGTACGGTCAGCACCGTATTGTTTGTGAATGGTTCGCAACAGCAGGCCTTTTCCGCTTCCCAAGTTGTTCTTGTCCAGGATGCCCTTAAGGAGCATACCATTCTTAATCTCCACAGCTGCTTCGATGTGTTCCGGCTTATCGCTGCGTGGTTTACTCTTGAAGTTGAAGTCCTTGGGCAGAGCCATGCTGAAAATCTCGTGTCCGGTGAGCACGTCCTTGTTTGGCAGCCTGCTAAAGTCTTCGATACCGACGCTGGAGAGCAAGTCAATTGCTTTGTTCCGCGGCAGTTTCAAATACTTCGTGAGGATGTAGTTGCCAGTAATGGCATCCTGATTGCAGCCGATGATGCTCAATCCGTATCGTGGACTGACGATTTGCGTCTGGACTTGGAGAAGAATCTCCGCTTCAGCTCGCGCTTCTTCAGTCTGCGGAATGTGCAGATTCATCTCATCACCATCAAAGTCAGCGTTGTAGGGCGTACACACTGCAGGGTTGAGCCTGAGGGTCAATCCCGGCAGCACGCGTACCTTGTGGCACATCATGCTCATACGGTGCAGGCTTGGCTGACGGTTGAACAATGCAACATCACCATCGAGGAGGTGGCGTTCGATGAGGAAACCTGGTTCAATTTCTTCGAGCAGAGCTTCTTTTGTCTCATCGGTAATTCGCTTGCGTTTCCCATCAGGTCTGATAATATAGTTCGCGCCAGGGTACTCGGCGCTGCCATTCTTGATGAAGTCCTTAAGATAGGCCATGTTCCACTCGGTCACTCTTTCAGGGACTGTAAGCTTCATTGCCATAACCTTTGGCACACCGACTTCGTTGATGTCCAGACCAGGGTCAGGACTAATGACTGTACGCGCAGAGAAGTTTGTACGCTTGCCTGCCAGATTGTGACGGATGCGTCCTTCCTTGCTCTTGATGCGTCCACTAATAGTCTTGAGTGGTTGGCCACTGCGGTGTCGGGCCGGCGGGAGCTGACTGACATCGTTGTCGAAGAACGTGGTGACGTGGTACTGGAGTAGGTCCCATAAGTCTTCGATGATAATCTCTGGAGCGCCGGCGTTGATATTCTCAAAAAGACGCTGGTTGATTCTGACAATGTCGCCAAGCTTGTGCGTGAGGTCATCCTCAGAACGCTCACCTGATTCGAGCGTGATACTTGGACGCATAGTCACAGGTGGGATGGGGAGCACTGTGAGCACTGCCCATTCCGGACGCATTGCACTTGGATTGATACCGAAGAGTGCCAGGTCTTCATCGGGGATGCGTTCCAGCCTGGTTCTGGTTTCAATGGGACTGATGCGCCGCTCGTCTTCGAGATAGGTGGTTGGTTTCTCGATAGTGATCTTCTTCTGCTTCGCTTCGCAGTGCGGGCACTTGCTGATTGTGCGAAGGTCAGCCATGATCTCGGAAATACGTGCCCGTTGCTCGTTCGCGCCAAGCGTGGATCCAATCTTCTCAATTTCATCAGTGAAGCCCTTAATCTGTCCTTGTGGGATAAGAATGCGACCGCAGCTGCAGCAGGTGCAGCGCAGGAGGTCAAGCACAAGACGAACGAACATGATGTGGATGACGGGGCGCGCAAGCTCGATGTAACCAAAGTGGCCGAGACTATCTTTGATACGCTGACCGTCAGTCTTGCAACGTAGGCCTGGATCGATAACGCCCAAGCGGATATCCATGAGACCGCCGTCGACAGGGTAGCCTTCCTTGTCGTAGAGTTCTGGCGTGACGATCTTGGCTTTCGCGAGGTCCTTCACCATCTTCGGGCTCATGAAACTGAACTGGAGACGGCTGATGTAGCTGTGGACTGGATGTTGGTTGTCGCTCATCATAATCACCTAGAATTTACTCTTAATCTTCATCTTTGGGTACACGCCGAGGCTAATGAACTCGTCCAAGAGGAGCTTGAATGCGTAGCTCAACTGAACGTCAGTCATGTCGCTTTCCTCTCCGAAAAGTGGGCTGACTGCTTTGTCATCCTTTCGCGCGTCGTAGTAGCCAATGAGGCCACTGCGCGTACAGACGGGCACTGTAACGGTGTCGCTGTCGAAACGCTCCTTGAGGAGCAATGAAGCACCGTGGGCGACGAAGGTGTCCTTCTCCATCTCACCCAAGCGGAGACCGCCTTCTTTTGCCTTACCTTCTGTCGGTTGGCGAGTGAGCAGTTGGATGGGTCCGCGTGCGCGGCTGTGCACTTTATTCTTCACCATGTGCTTGAGGCGCAGGTAATATTGGTTGCCGACGAAAATCTTTGTCATGAATGGCTCACCAGTCTCACCGTTGTACATCAGCTCGATGCCGTTCTCACGGAAGCCATGACTCAATAGTTCTTGGCGGAGGTCCATTTCCTTCTCGCTGTTGAAGATGGTCGCGTCGATGGTCCTTCCTGAAAGGGCACCGGTCTTGCCAGCCACCAGCTCAATCATGTGACTGACGGTCATACGACTTGGTAGACCGTGCGGGCTGTCTCTTATACACATCTCCGAGCC
>JAAOYD010000121.1 GCA_018221165.1 Candidatus Woesearchaeota archaeon
AGAAACTCCCACTACAGAAACTCCCACTACAGAAACTCCCGCTCCAGAAACCCAGTCTCATGCGGACACTGAATGGGCTGAGAACACGGCGACAGAAACGAATCAACCTGCAGCGGAGCAACTTGCAGTGGAGCAACCGGCGGAAACACAACCAGATACAGTGATGAAAGTTGGCCAGCCAGAAGGTGGAGTGCCAGAAGGTCAAGTCATGCAAGCAGGACAGCCGGAAGGTGGCGTCACAGAAGCTACTTCGGAACCTGCTCCAAAACCTGAACCTGCTTCAGAACCTGTTCCAGAATCAAAGCCTGTTCCTGAATCCGAACCAGCTCCAGAACCAGCGCAAGAACCGGAACCTGCTGTGAAAGAAACTGAAGCGCCGCCTCCAGGTGAACCAGAACCGACGTCAGTTATTCAAGGAGGAGGAACCATCCTGAACAGGCCGCGTGATGATGAATTACCCCCTGAGCAGCCTCAACAGCAACCAACAGAAGGACAACCAGTTGCTGAAGCGAAAGCTGGCGGCACACTCGACCAGCTCGTCGTTCCTGATGATGGTCAGGCGTTCAAGCTCGACAACGGTGTCGCCCTTCATGGTGTCAAGGAGCTGCGTGAATACCTGCCGCAGATGAGCGACGAGGAGTTTGACAAGCATGTCGGACTTGATTACAATCACTTCGCCGACTGGATTAGCGGTGTCTTCCAGAACGAGGACCTCGCCAGGAGAGTCGGTACAGCGAGAAGCAAGGAGGAGATGGTCGCCGCCTTGAGCGGTTAGAAAGCAAAGACACAAAAAGAGAGGATGGACATGATACCTTTAAAGAGAGGTGGACGATGAACGAGAAAGTGCTCGAGCGTAAGAAGGAATTCTTCTGGCTCGTGAACGGGACTGGCGTGCGTTCCTTGCGTGAGCTAGCCGATGCGCTCCCGACCCTCTCAGAGGAAGAGTTCTCCCACCATGTCACTGCCGAGAAGAACGACTTTGCAAATTGGATACGCGACCTCTTCGATGAATACAGACTCTCTGAACTGTTGCGTAACACGAAGACGCGAGCAGAGTTCCAAAGCGCGCTCTACAACCAGTTTGCGCAAAAGGAACTCCTCAAGAAGAAAGAACAAGTAAGTGAAAACAAGACCGAAGAGAAAGATGATTCTAGAGACGTTGAGGTGGATGTCATCAACAATCCACAAGATTTCATCAAATACCATGAGAAAGAAGCTGAACAGAATGATAAGACTGCGGACCGTTTTGATGCTGTCGCTACGAAGTTCGAAGAAAGTATTCATCCCGAGACGCCACAACACGTTGAAAAGCGCATTGAAGACTTAGAGGAACGATACAAAGAATTACATTCGCGGATTGCCGAAGCGAGGAAGCTTGGGAAAGATCCACTCATTGCAGATTTCACTTTGCGGCCAGTATCATCAAAGCTGGCGTACGCACGAGTTACGCATCAGGAAACTGATTTTCTCATCGTGGAACGTATTTTTACTGAAGCAGAGAAAGAGCTCGCCGAAGCTTTAGCTTTTGAAGAGCCCGATGCTAAGAAAGAGGTAGAGGAATTGGTGCAGAAAGGACAACGACCTATTGCGATTGAGCAGACTGCTAACCCTGAAGCAGGGGGGGGTGTCTAATGGGTCTCTTTGGTGGAGGTGGGCCGGATCGCGACGACATCATCAAGCAAGGCCTTGCTGACGCAGAAGCAGAGGCTGCTGGTGACGGCCAGAAAGACACGAATGAGGTCAAGACCGGGAACGACAAGGTCGACATCGAGCTCACGAAAGTCTACGCCCAACTAGAGAGTTTTGGTGAGATTCGCAAGGCGAATGCGGAACGCTTCTCTAGATCAAGCGAGCAGCTCGGCGAAGTTCGCGGCATGATTGTCGATACAAACAAGGCGATGAGCAAGATAGAGGTCGCCAGCACGAAAGCGGTTGATCTGGTCGAGAGTGTACATCCTGAGAAGCTCATGATTGAGGTGCGCAAGCAAGATGGCAAGGTCGAAGCACTGCGTGCGAACATTGAAAGCAACGAGGCGATTATGAAGGACCTCATGGGTGAGGTCAAAAAGATGCGTGAGCAGATGAACTTCTACAAGGGCATCGAGCAGGTTACCTCCTTGAATGATGAAGTGAAACAGGAGCTCGCGAATATCAAGAAGATGGAGGCTATTGTCGAACGCCACGCTGATAAGGTGGAGACTATTTTCATCGAGGTCTCAAAGAAGTTCACTAAGTTCGACAAATTCGACAGCGTCGTCGCGGACATCCAAACTTCATCGAAGCGCCTGTTGGGCGATTTCGAAAAATTCCGTGTCAAGCTTGACAGCAAAGAGAACAAGAAAGAGTTCGTTACACTGGTTGACAAGTTCAGTGATTTCGAGAAGCACACTACTAACCTACTCAAACTCCTTGATGAGCGTAGCAAAACCTTGAAGGATGAGCTTGAGGGTGATTTCAAGAAGCTTAAAGCGCGTCTGGAACGAAAGCTCAAGACAGGCCCAATCGACCTCGAAGCGCCCGAACCAGGAACTACCGTGCCAGGTACACCTAGTGAAGAAGGTGAGCAAGGATCTGAAGGTGCGGATATAGCTGGTAAAGATATTCCACAGAAAGGGTTTATTGGTAAGCTGAAAGGCTTTGGTAAGAAGGTTGTGGATAAGCACCTCGATGGCACGCCTGAAGGCGAGGAGAAACCGTCAAAAGAGGGACAACCTGAAGAGCAGCAGGCAAACGAAGGTGACCAAAAAGCACAAGACGAGAGCATCGAAGTACCGGTAGAGAACGTCGAAGTGGAAGTCGAAGCACCACCTGACGATGAACAGTCACAGCAAGAGGAGGAGTCTCAGCCTGAAGAAGAGCCTGTCCGGGAACCACCTAATCCCGAAGAGGAGAAGGCAGCTTTTGATAATCTTTCCCGACCGCCGGAAGGTTCAGCAGCGAATGAAGGGAAGCCGGATAGCGAATTCGCGAAAGACGAGTCTAATGATGAGCCTAAAGGTGAACCCGAACAGACCACTAAACGAGTACACAAGGACGGCTGGTTGTAACGCCACCACCATCTTTTTAAACAAGCCTTTTTTCTCGTGCCCATCGGTGGAATAGGTGGAATAGTATGGATATTGATGATTCTTACGAGGTTAAGGACCTCTCATTGGCAGAGCAGGGTATGAAGAACTTTGAGCTTGCCGAAGGGCACATGGGTGCATTGCTCGATATCAAGAAGCGCTTCGAGAAGGAGCAGCCGCTGAAGGGCATCAGAGTCGGAATGGCGCTGCATGTCACAAAAGAGACGGGCATTCTTGTCAGGACGCTCATTGCTGGCGGCGCCGAGGTTGCGATTACTGGTTGCAACCCACTCAGTACACAGGATGATACAGCTGCAGCTCTTGCAAAGGAAGGCGTGAAAGTATGGGCGTACAAGGGAGAGTCGAATGATGATTACTATCGATACATCACGAATGTTATTGACTTCAAGCCGCACATCACAATTGATGATGGCTGCGACTTGGTGAGTGAGATTCATCAGAAGCACAAGGCCTTAATCCCGGAAATCATCGGCGGCTGCGAAGAGACCACGACGGGCATCATCCGTCTCCATTCAATGGTGCGTGATGCTGCGCTCAAGTACCCAGTGGTTGCGGTCAACGATAACAAAACCAAGCACCTCCTCGATAATTACTACGGTACAGGGCAGAGCACACTCGACGGTATCATGCGTGCGAGCAACATCCTCTACGCTGGAAAAAAAGTCGTCATTTGCGGCTACGGTAGTTGTGGCAAGGGTGTTTCCTCAAAGGTGCGCGGACTTGGCGCGAACGTCATCGTCACAGAGGTGGACAGCTTCCGCGCGCTCCAGGCGGCGATGGACGGTTTCACTGTCATGAAGCTTGAAGAAGCTGCGAATGTTGGTGATATCTTTATTACAGTCACTGGTAACAAGAATGTTATCGATGTGAGTCATATGCGTCTTATGAAGGATGGTGCCTTGCTGGCGAATAGCGGCCACTTTGACGCTGAAATCAACGTCAAGGACCTCGAGGACACTGCGGAGAGCCACCGTAAGATGCGGCCGTTCCTTGATGAGTACATTCTTGATGGGAAACGCATCCTTCTCGCTGGAGAAGGGCGACTCATTAATCTCTCAGCTGCTGAAGGACATCCGAGTGAGGTCATGTCAACCAGCTTCTGCGGTCAAGCTTTGGCAGTCGAGTACCTTGTCAAGCACCGCGACGAATTGAAGAAGGCGGAACCTAGTGTCATCCAACTTCCTGAGTCGATTGATGATGAGATTGCGAAGCTCCAGCTCAAGGCGATGGGTGTCGAGATTGACAAGCTCACCGAGGAGCAGACTGAATACCTATCGAGTTGGAAAGAGGGCACATAACTTCCATTCTCAGATATTATACTAAAAATCATATAACTTTTTATTTCTTTTCTCTATTGAAAATATATTTTCTAGTGGATTAACAAAAATCTTTATAAATGATTCTATACTAGTTTTAGTATAGTTCCAACGACATGGTAGTGGTGGCGACGGAGTGACTCGGGCAGCGATAGAACTACGTATTCTTTCCCTCTATACAGCAGGCTCTGAAACAGAAGCATACAACATCAGTGAGATTGCACGCGGTACGGGTGCAGCGTACCCGCATGTCCATGCTGCAGTCAAGCAAATGCTCGAAGCAGGACTGCTCCACGAATACCACATTGGGAAAAGCCTGTTCTGCCGCGTCGACCTGAGCAACGGTCTCGCTCGAAACCTTCTCGCTCAAGCAGGGCTACGTCGCAAAGAAGAAGCGCTTGACAACCAGGAATTCAAGAACATCGACCGAGAGGTCCAGAGGCTCGCCGTCGACGAACCGAGCATCATTGCAGCCATCTACAAGGACGGCGGCGTCACTTTTGTCGTCAGCCATACGAAAACCTCGAGACGAATCTCCCGAAGCACCTTCATCCCTAACCTCACGTTCACCACGCCGCAAAAACTCAAACAAGAACTTCTCACCACCACTGCACCGCTCAAAGATGCAATAATTCTTCTCGGTTACGAACGCCTGCTCCATCTCATCAGTCCGATACACGAACAGCTCCTCTTGCTCCACAGCAGGCTTGGGACGAAGGAAGCGAAGCGACGAAAGCGAGAGAAGGGGGTGAAGCAATGAACGAGATGCTTTCCTCCAGGAAATGTCAGGCCAAACTAGTCCCTCTCGCCCTCCTAGCAGCGCTCCTACTCCTTGCCATCATCCCCCTAGCGGCGAGCAACCTCTTCATCGACAATGACCGTTACCTGCTCGGAGAGACAGTCACGATAACCGTCGACACCGAAGGGATCGGCCAGCCACAACTCTGGATACATACCAGTGATGGTAACTTCCGCTTCAATGGCGCACTCGACGAGCAAATGCAGTACACGCCAGCTAATGAAGGGTACTACATGATTACGCTCCGAGACCGGCTCGACCCTAGTTTCACGCTCGAGCAAAACTTCACTGTCACGCTCAAAACACCAGGGAATGAAGAAGAGAACAGGTCTGGGAACACGACTGGAGAAGCAGGGTCTGCGATGAACGTCTCAGGAAACACTTCTGAGAATGCTTCCGAAACTGAACACCCGCTCACAGTCACGCTCTCCACCGACAAGACAGCCTATTCCAAGGGTGAAACAGTGTCTATCGAGAGCGACACGATTGCCGAAGAGGACTGGCTACTCTATATCAAGACCCCGACAGAGCACTTCCGCTACATGGGTGAGATGGACTTCCCACTCGCTTTCCCGACAGGAGCGGCAGGAGCGTACACGATTGAGCTGCGCAACGTTGACGGTTCGCTCCTTGATACGCTTGGCTTCATGGTCAACACTCAGGAAACTCCGCAAGGGGACGCAGAGCCAGTTGTACCTGAGAATATCACTGGTGAGAACATCACTGCGGAGAACGTCACCGAACAGAACGTCACGGAAACGATTCCTCTTCCACTCCTTGAAGACGAGACTGCCATGAACACGACTGAGAACGCGATGACGGAAGACCCTGAAGAGAACGTTTCCGTCGAACAGTCAGGACCGCTCACAATCATGGACAGCGAAGGACGACAGGGATGGTATGTAATGTGGAAACGAGACCCCTCTTTCTTTGCTGAAGTAAAAGAATTTATCGGACTCGGAGAAGCTGATGAGGTAAAGGTTGGAGAGACGACTGATGTCGAGATTATTGTGGGGAGTGGGATTATCGGGAGTATGCAGCTCGACCAGCTCCAGATTGAAGACGGACTCAGAATTGGCGTTGACGAGGTGCCTGAAGAGAATGTCGATGAACTACCAGGACGAGTAAGTAATTCCTTCGCCCTTGACTTCAGCGACGCCAACTTCACTAACGGCACGGTCACCAAGGTTGCTGAAGGGCAGGAGCTCTGGAAATGTGCCGACTGGAACTTCACGCAACAACGTTGTCTAGGCACTTGGGTGAAACAACAAGAACTCACACCCGGACAAGAATACAGTTTCGCAGTCTATCCTGGTGATCCTGGCTATGTTGAGATACTCATCACGACCGCTCAGCACCTCGACGAGAACAGAAGCTTCATAGAGGACATCTATACTGAGGTTGAATCGCGTGACGGCGTCTGGAAGGAGATTCCTGCGAATAATTATGTCCGTGTCACGTTCGAGACGGAATTGCAGTCGTTCAATGACATCACAATCTACGCAAGGAGTAGCTCAAGCGGACGAGTGGAAGTCTATGAGAAGAATGGCACTGAGAAGTTAGCCGATTTTGGAGTGATAAGCGAAGACAGGAAATATCGGATACTCTTGACCAATCTGACCGGCAACCAGGACACCTTTGACCTGAGAGTGGTTGGTGGCAGTGTCGAGTTTGATTATATCGTTGATCCTTCAACAATTAGTTTCGATGCACTTACTAGTGAAATAAATCCTTCTCCTTTTACAGGTATTGATACGGTGACTTTTTCACACACTACAACCACTGATAGCGATAGAGTCTTGGTCGTTTTTGTTCAATGGTTAGAAGTAAGTAATGCTTATAGTGTGGATAATGTTTCTTATGGAGGAGTTGGGTTAACTCAGCTAAATACTGAATATGAGCTTGCCGGTAGTAGATCTGCTGCAATAGAGAGCTGGTATTTGGTTAATCCTCCCTCTGGTGCAAATAATGTGGTTGTAGACTGGGCTGGCTCAACAAGAAATACCGCCGTCTTTGCGTTAACCTATAAGGGAGTTGATCAAACTACTCCTGTTGCTTCTAATGTAAGTGCTGCCAGCGGAGGAGATAGTGCAACTAGCACAGTGAATATTGATACAACGAATGCCGATAGCCTAATTGTGGCAGGCGCGACTCATCATGGAGGAGATACGGATCCTTTCTCACCAGGAAGCACAATAGTAGAACGTTATGATACTGCTTCTGGAACTGATACAGGTAATCATGCCGGTTTTACTGGGGGTCAAAAAACTGCGTCCGCAGTTGGAACTCACAATATGAATTTCACTGCATCAGTATCTGATGGATGGGTAATTGCTGCAGTTGCTTTAAATCCTGGAAACATAGCTCCAACCCAATCACAGCCAATCATCAGCTCAAGTAGCGGAACCAATTCCAGTAACGAGAATCTGACCTGTTCCAACCAGAGTACCTCTGATGCGGATGGTGACCCTGTGAAGAACATCTATAATTGGTATTTGAACTCTAGTTCATTGTTCATCCTTAATACTCCTTTTGAAGGAGGGAGTAATAGTACTTGGACGCGTGATTATTCCGATAATGTCAATCACGGTGCGGTGTCTGGTGCGACGTGGAACGCCACTGGTGGCTATGATGGTTGGGGTGCGTACGAGTTCGACGGAACGAACGACTATATTCAATTCCAAGGAGACGACCTCTCGACGACCAGTTCACCGTTCAGCGTAGAGTTCTGGTTCACCCCGACCACAACAATCAATAGCGGTATTGGAAGCAATATCGCTTTGATTGAAAAACGTGAAGGTAGCGGCGCGAATGATTGGTATATTAATTTTGAATCAAGCGATGTCGGCCGTATGCGCTGGCGTAGCTATAGCGGTAATGTCCAAACGACACAAGCCACATGGACTGCAGGAACATGGTATCATATCGTTATGGTCTATGTAAGCAACACGAATGCGACAATCTATGTCGATGGCGTAGTGGACAATAGAAATAGCGACTACGATATCGGTTCGCTCGTGCAGAGTGCAGAAGATATTTGGGTCGGGACAAGATATGATGGGAATGATGACTTTGACGGCTCCATCGATGAGTTACGTATATGGAATAAATCTCTTTCCACGGAGCAAGTCTTCGCTTTGTATCAGAACAAGACGAACACAATTGTAAGTGAGGAAACAGATATAGATGATGTCTGGATGTGCGGTATCACGCCGAACGATGGCGTCGTCGACGGCAATCAGAGTAATTCATCTGCGATGACTATTAT
>JAAOYD010000018.1 GCA_018221165.1 Candidatus Woesearchaeota archaeon
AATGAACTCCTCTTCTGTTCCGGGTTTCACCGGCGGCTCGAATGCGCTATCAGGGACTGCTGTGCCGTAGCTTGACGCTTGCTGGACAATAGTGCCTTGCGACCCTTTGATTTCGAAATAGAGCGGGATGCCGTCGTCAGTGTAACACGCTTCGCTCGTCGTCATACCCTCACCAGGAATGGTGACTGCTGAGATGAAACAGTTCGTGACCGTACCGACAACCAAACGATCTGGTGAGAATTGCACTTCCTTGTCGCCCCAGAGCTCGTCGCAACTTGGTTTCTCCTTGGTCGTGTTTTGAGGTACCGGGAGTTCGTAGCATTCCCATTCAAGGGGTTTGGCGCAAACGATAACTCTGTCACTGAGACCGATGCCGCGTTCCTCATAGCTAAGTCCGTCAACGATAATCTCTATGTCGTTGCGTTCTTTCTTGCCTTTAACAAAGAGGACTTCAGAACGTTTTTGTGTCTGTCCGTTCTCAGTCTTTGTCAACGTATAGGCAACACTGTATTCTTCCAGAGGGTTATTGTAGATCGCGCATAACGCTTCTTTCGCATCGAATGTTGGTGCAGGTTCATCAATGATAGGTGCGATGACTGTATCAACATCGCTCACCGGCGGGAGCGGCGGCTCGTCGATAATCTGCTCGTTAGCGCAGCCAACAATGAGTATAGTCAAGAGTATGAGTAAGAGGAGTCGCTTCATAGTTTCACTTCCGTATCTTGATGCGTTGCTTGGCGAAGAGCGCGTTGGGGATGACGATGGTGTCTTTCTTCTTCGTCTCGATGATAGTCTCCAGGAGGGTGACTTCTTTCACCGTGCCTTCCGCGTCATCCATCTTGAGCTTTGTGCCTTCTTTGAGTTTCTGCTTGAGCGTGATGCCTGCTGACACGTTGGGGATAATGTCTTTCAGTGCGATGAGGAAACTAATCGCCAATGTCAGGATGACAACGCCGAGAATAATCTCAAGCACAACCGTTGTCAACCCCACAGCATTCAATGCGAGGATGACACTGATAAGGTAGACTAAACCAGCAACCAAACTACTGAGGCCGCGTTCGATACCCAGTTTCCACCCTAATGTCCGCTTGATGAAGGCGTCTGCCTTGAGTTCATGGAGAAGTTTCCGCGTGAGCCGACCGAGTATCTTGCCGACGAGGAAACCCATGAAGATGATAAGGAAGAAGATGACTATCTTATTGAGGTGAGGCGTGAAGCCTTCCATGAACTGTTCAAGCCAGTCCAACGCTGCGAGTGCCATACTTGAGGAGGAGCAGGAGTGGTTTAAAAGCTTTAGGATAGGTGCAAGAGTGTTATTGTTTTCTATATAGAAAAATAAGTTATTCTGTCAGCAGCTCATACAGCATCGCTGCACTCCACGCTTGGGCGAAGGTGCCGCCCCATTCTTGGGGTTCTGCAGAACTCAGTTCAGAACAGTGACCCATAGCACCTTGCCAACGCAGGTCATCAAGACACCCATCAGTCAAACGAGCAATGGTGTCACGCCACTTGTCGCAATCAAGATGCTTCAAACACAAGGCAGCAAGCGCGTTCACCCAATACCAGGAATCACCACGGTGATAACTCTCGTCACCCGCACCCGTATATCTTGGATGGAACAACTCATGACCTGTATCGATTGTCGCCAAGCCACCCCACTCCAACCAGAGCTTACTCAAATTATAATCAAACGCAGCTTTCCATTCGTCAGGCAACAATAGTTGCGGATAAAGATAGTACGCCAAGTACACATTTGGCCGTTGTGTTTCATCTTCAAAACCATCAGCGAGTTTTCCATCCTTGAAGAAGAAGTTCTTGACACGATCTCGAAACTCAATTTCTCGTTTTGCCCAGACCCGTTTCCGTCCGGTTTTTTCTGCGAGCTTACCTAAGAGACTCAAGGCTGCCAATCGTCCAGCTTGAATCTCAATGCGCGCCCCAGCCCTATCATCACCAGAGGAGGCAGCGTCCATCCATGTTTCTCCCGGTCCATTCCGAACAAGACTCGCAGTGCGTCTCTCCACAGCCATGGCTAAGCGGTCATGCAGGTGCGCCAACTCCAGTCTTCGAAAGTATTGCGACGTCAATCCACGTTCTTCGAGTGCATTCAACAATTGGTCGGTGCGTTTCGCCAGCCAACCCAAGGAGTCAGCAGCCACTAACCCGCCATGCGGATAATGCGCGCTCAATGGTTCATCAAGTAATTCATAATAGCGTGTCAATATTTCTTTCGCGAGACTGAACCGCTCGGCTTTAATCAATGCACCTAAGCTAATTAATTCATCGCGACTCCAGAAGAGTCGAAACCAGGGTAAGCCAGCCATAATACCATAGGGTTCGCCTTGTCGTTTCACCACCAAGCTGTCAAGAGAAGCCAACGCGAGACTCGCGTCGATACTTCGTTCATCGAAGCTATGTTCTTCAAGGTGTGCAATGATATCGTCGCTGTGTGCTGCTGTTCGTCGCGCTCGTAGCGTCGCGTTCTCAAGACTAGTCGAGCGCGTTATCACCAAACTAATCTCACCATCAACAGTGATCGCTCCGGCTCTGTAAATCCAGAATGTACTGTTGTCATTGCGACGTTCGTCATAGGAGTAGTGTCGTTCTTGCCAGTCGCCAATAGGACGGAAGTTCTTCACTCCTTTAATCACCAAGTATTGCTCGTAACCATCTCGCTCATATCTGATGAACAGCGCATCTTGGTCTTGGTGCACAGAGTAATTCCTGCCATCAGTGCTCCCATCATCTACTGGTCGCATGTCAAGGTCGAGCAACAATTCACCATGATATCCTTCGAGCATATAATGCAAAGCTTGAGATGACAACCAGAACCTGTCGGCGGCGCCGTTCTCGTAGCGACGTTCAACACTCGTCAGCCGATTAATAACTGTTGAAATAGGCTCACCAATGCTCATCGATTCGATGGTCTTCGCGTATTCTTCGCGTTCGTTATCGTAATGAATCAAACCATTATACTTCGTAATATTCCCCTCGGGACAGAGGGAGAAGAAATTGCCATGTTTGTTTGTCAACAGGAACATGCCGCTGCCGCTCCCTTCAACGCGCTGCTTCCCGTGTTCGTGCACTACCTTCATACTCACCCTCTTTGTAGGTGTCAAGAGAACTAGGGGATAAAAAGGTTTTGCTATTTCTTCGGTTTTAGCGAAGTATGGCTGTGGCAGCCGATACGCATGGTGTATTTCTTATCCGTGCCTTCGCCTTCAAGGAAGGTGTTCGTGCCGAGGATGGAATCACCCAACGAGATGTCCTGCACTGTTGAATTCTCATCTATAATACAGTCATGCAATTTCGCGTTCTTCACAGTACAGCCTTTGCTGAGGTGCACGTTCGGTCCAATTTCAGAATCGGAAATAGTACAGTCTGAATCAATAAACACTGGCTCAAGAATCTTCGTGTTCGTGCCTTTGCTTTTCACTTCGTGATAACGCGGCAACAAAGCTGCATTACTCTCTAATGTCGTCTCGGGTTTGCCGCAGTCGTACCAGCCCTTCACCGGCAGCACTTTGATTTTCGCGCCGTGTTCAATCATGTACATAAAGACTTCGGGCAAGTAATATTCGCCTTTCACTTTGAGATCCTGGTCGTAGACGTGTTTGATGCCTTCAAACAGTAATTTGTAGTCTTTGATATAATACAAGCCAATGTTTGCTAAGTTCCCGATAGGCTTGTCTGGCTTCTCGACAATATCTGTCATGTAACCATCCTTATCATGCGTGACAATGCCAAAGCGTTGATAGTCTTCGACTTCTTGGCACCAGATGATACCATCGTCCTTGTTGGTTTTGAGGATGCTGAGGTCAGTGTCGAAGATAGTGTCGACGAAGATGATGAACATATCCTCATCGACGTAAGGTTCTGCCAACCGCACTGCACCGGCAGTGCCATCCTTAACTTCCTGCTCGATGAAGCGTGCCTTGATACCTTTCTTAGTGATGTATTCCTCAACGTAGTCTTTGAGATGGCCGGTGATGAAGATGTATTCTGAGATGTCTAAGTCTTTGAGCAAATCGAGAATGTGGTCGATGTTGGGCTTCCC
>JAAOYD010000122.1 GCA_018221165.1 Candidatus Woesearchaeota archaeon
ATGATTTCCCTAACTTCGCCTCGAGGTCGCTCCCTTCGGTCGCTCCAGCTCGAGTCAAAGTTCTTTAAAGTCCGGTGTTAACCATCATATTACTCAAGCACTATAGTGAGGGGGCGGGAAGAAGATGTAGCTATTGTCCTCGCAGTTCCGCTATGACTTGCTGTTGATAGCGCGTCATGTCTTCAGCCGAACTTATTGCGGGCGGACTAGCAGACATAATATGCAAGCCACCGAGAAAATCTTCATTAAGGATTGGCGTCACAAGCATTTCTCCTGCTGGATAGACAAAGTGCCAAGGCCCCTGTCCTGCATAAGCGTTCACGGGATCGTTGTATTCTCTGACCACACTTTCTTTCGGATCAATGAGTGTGGTCATCCATACAGCAGTTCCTTCTATGACCATGCACAATCCCTTCCATTGTGGTGTGTCTCGTTCTGGACCCGGTAGCGTAATTCCTTCTCGTCGCATGAACTCATCATGATACCAGTGAGCGACTTCATGAGGGACAAAACCTACTGTAACGTCTTTGTATGAACGCCACTCGCTGAATTCTTCATCACATCGATTCTTCAATTGAGCCAAGTACGTATCCATGTTTTGATATTTCTCCGGCGTTCCTTTGATGTCTTTGAACACTTCACGTGCGGTAGCCAGTGCTTTTTCTGAAGGAAGAAGATCAAGACGTAAGACATGGTTATCAAAATCATAATGAAAGTCGGGATGTAAGCCATCGAACGTTCCATTTTCGATTTGCATATCATCCATTGAGTAATTAGTACCGAACCGTTCATTGTAGAACTGAAGTGAGGCAGGAATTTCTGCCTTAATAGCATCGGATGCAAAGCGTTCCAATTCCTCGAGCGTGTTAAACGGACATGCTGGATTGACAATAGGTTCAGCAGGAGTTGTAGACACAATAGGTGTTGGTGTTGCTTGCGAAATCGGAGCTTCACGCGGAGCACAACCAGCCAATACCGCCACCAATCCAAGCGCAGTCACGATTTCTCTCATAAGAACACCAAAACCAAGTTCATTTATAAATCTTACTGTTTTTACCACTCCTAAGTACTAATTTTCTTATCTTCTTCCCACCCTAGACGATCCCGCTCAAGAGCTCGCGGTGCTCGCTTTCAGAAAAGTGCTTTCCGTCATACGATGTTTAACAGGAATTTGAGCGGGAAACCGTGCGCGGTTTCCCCAACTTCCCTCGCTACGCTCAGGAAGTTCGTCAAATTCCGGTGTTAACCGTACTTAAAAAGAACCTTGTGTGTTACTACTAATAAATGCTAAAAATAGAAAGTTTTATATATGAGTAAGCCCATTAAATCAACATGGTTAAAGCGAACGTTATTGCTCGAGAACGACCTCGGAACTGGGATGACTCAGTAAGTCTTGGCCGACGCGTCGCAATTGCATTTGGGGATGCTCTTCGAAAGAACACCCATCCAAGAGTTTACCAGACTGGAGAGGTCCCAGCACCAGAAAATCTTGCACATGTTCCTGTAGCACTCACAAGAGAGATCCTTAAAGGAATGCATGATTTTGCCAGAGTACTTGGCCACTCAGTTCTTGACACACCCCACTACATGGAAAGAAAACTTTCTCTTAGTTATCGAAACAGATAACTTATTCTCGCAATAACGTGGTTCTTTTTAAGTCCGCTCACTTCGTTCGCTACGTTTAACATGGCCTAAAAGGAAAACGCTGCGGCGTTTTCCCAACTTGCCTACGGCAAGTTCGTTTAGGCCTGGTGTTATTCGACATAGAGAAAGGGATTTGTTCAAAAACGGAATCGTCTGTCTTCGCCTGCTCGTCGACCACGTTGCCAAGAATCATTTTGCGCACGATGTCTTGCATTTTCCATGGCTTCTTCTTGGGATTGAAATCCTTGTGCAATTGCTTCAATTCTTGATAAATGCTCAGATTCTCCCAAAACAAGATTTTTTAGACCATCTGAAGAAGAGTATACTTTATTATTGGGCGTTGCAATCCAAATCTCACCGTTAGCTGCAAGATTATATCCAGCAAATTCAGTTCCGGGTACTTCACCATCTTGGTAAATCGCTATTACACCAGAAAAAAGAATTACTTCTTTAGGAATGGTTCGTTTCCCTCCAAAATAATGAGGATTATCTTCTGGTGTCCTCGCAACATCAGCTAAATACTTAGTTGCTGAAACCACTATTCGGAAACGATCCACAGTTTCATCAAGAACATCAAGACCAACCATCTCACGTGGAATGGTTGAACCATTATACATGTGCAACATTGAAATACTACCTTCAGGAAGTGGTCGTTCCCAAGGAAGAATCCTAGTATCATGCAGATAGACTGACGCTATTTCCCCATCACCCATAATAATTAGTCTTGAGAACAAATATTTAAATCTATTGGAGAGTGGTAGCAAATCCCTTTCTCTACGCGCCCTACGGGCGGGCTACGCTGCGCTCCGCCTCGAATAACAGGACTTTCATGGCTCGGTTGAAACCTCGCCTAACAACTCCTCTGGTCGTTGTTCATGAAAGTCCGGTGGTTATTGGTAATGGGTTTTGGAGCCTTTGTAGTATTCGACGATGTCCTTTGTCTTGAGCGTCGTTACTCGTTCTTGCTGGTCGAAGTCTTTGTCGTCACTCCAGACGACGCTATTCGGGATGGCGAGTGCTGCTGCGATGAAGACGACGTCTTTTGGATCAATCTCCTGCATGATCTCTTTTGCTTCCTTCATCTTGCCTGAGAGTTGCTCGTCGGGGATGAGGCGTACATGGTCAAGAAGCATCGCGAGAAGTTGCTCGTATGCTGCTTTAGAAAGGCCTGTCTTCTCGAGGACGAGCTGTTGATACTTGCGGATCTCGTGCAGCGAGACCTCTGGGTAGAAGAACTCCCATTTCGACGACGTCACAATCTCTCGAGTCGTCGAGTCCCTAATCAGGGCTGAGAGCAGGATGTTCGTGTCGACGACAATCTTCATCGTAGTCCCAGCTTCTTCGCGACACTACCATCAATCTGCTCAGCGAGGACCGCCGCGTCCTTCTTCGTCAGCTTGCTCTTGCCAGCCAGCTTATCCATCAGCTCCAACGTGGCGAGCTTCTCAGAGATGGTCTGCCGAATCACCTCGCTCCAACGTATCTCAGAGCGCCGTTTCATCCGCACATGCAACTCGTTAGGCAACGCCAAGGTCACATTCGTCATAGTATCACCTAAGTGGAAATATGTGATTACACATATTTAAATGTTTTCTTTTCAGGGCTCCAAAACCCACTCTCCCTCGCAGAGCTCGGTCGGGCTTCCCTCCGGTCAGCCACCAATAACAGGACTTTAGAGGGAAATCTGATGATTTCCCCAAATCCTCGTTACACTCGGATTTCTTTAAAGTCCGGTGTTATTCGACATTCTGGTTTATTGCGCACTAGCGCTTTTTAAATGGTCAAAATCGGAAAGCTTATATATCTGATGTATATATGTGTATATGTGAACTAACATGGTACAAGCTATGATTAAGATTGGAGAACAGACGAATCGCGTCTTGAATATCGTCAAAGCGAAGTATGGTTTGAAGGATAAATCCCGAGCGATTGAACTCGTCGTTTCTGGCTACGAATCTGAGTTCCTCGAACCTGAATTGCGTCCTGAGTACGTTGAGAAGATTAAGAAGATTAAGAAAGGAAAATTCCATCGCTACGACAGTGTTGACGCTTTGAGGAAACAGATTGAAAATGCGTAGTTATGAGTTTTCTGACCAGCTCAAGAAAATTCTAGCGAAGCTCTTCAAGAAAGACAAGAAGCGATACGAGATACTTCTCAAGAAAGTGGAGGAGATTCTCGTCTGCGAAGATATTGAACATTACAAAAACCTCAGAAAACCACTACAGCATCTCAAAAGAGTACATATAGACACTCATTTCGTCTTGACCTTCGAATACAACAAAGTTGACGACTCAATCACATTCTACGATTTTGACCATCACGACGTAATCTATAAGCAATAAACCAGAACGCGCCTTCGGCGGGCTACGTTGCACTCCGCCTCGAATAACAGGACTTTCATGGCTCAGCCTGCGGGCTTCGCCTAACTACTCCTTCCAGTCGTAGTTCATGAAAGTCCGGTGTTAACGGCAGTTCTGATTTCATTTTTTAGTAGTTTATAAAGGAGGAGTAGATGGCGGCTGACGGCCAGCTTCGCTGTCC
>JAAOYD010000019.1 GCA_018221165.1 Candidatus Woesearchaeota archaeon
CTGCAACCAGGGACTGCAGAGAAATATTATCATGGCAAGTACCGGAAAGTCCCTCTCATCGTCAAGCTGAACGGCAAGACTATCCTACCGGACATTGAACCAATCAGTAGGCAGCATTGCAGCGTCGAACGCGCGCTCAAGATGGGTGCTTCCGGCGTCGGCTATACCATCTACCCAGGCAGCAAACACGAACCTGAGATGTTCCAAGAGTTCGGCCATATCGTCGAGGAAGCGCATAATCACGGCATTCCTGCCGTCTTATGGCTCTACCCCCGTGGCCAAGGCATCCATAACGAACTCGATAACGAACTCATTGCCTACAGTGCGCGTATCGGCTTGGAACTCGGCGCTGACATCCTCAAACTCAAGTATAACGAGGACCTCGAGAACTTCCGCTGGATACTCAAATGCGCGGGGAAAGCGAAGGTTGTCATCAGTGGCGGTTCGAAGAAGTCCCATCCCGCTTTTCTCAAGGACGTCTACGAGACGATTGTCGAGGCTGGCGGCGCAGGCATGGCTGTCGGGAGAAACGTATGGCAGGATGAGCGGCCGTTCTCGCTGAGCAAGGCGATTCAAGAGGTTGTGTTCAAGCACAAGCGCCCAGATCAGGTGCTACACCTGCTCAAGTGAAAACGTTTAAAAACACCTTCTGCTCAGTTCTTCCTATGGAGTACGTACGCACACTAAAGGCAATCCACCGAGCCGACAAAGACTTAGTGGGTGAGCGCGCAGCTGACCTGGCACTCTTGGAAGAGAAAGAGTACATCGTCCCGCTTACCTATGTTCTCACCAACGAGGCGTTCGAAGCCTTCATTACGCACAACAAGCTACAGGAGAAGGTCGGACACGCGCTCAGCGACCCGGACGCGAACCGCTCCTACGATAAAGTACGTGAACATCTGCTCACCGGTCAGTTCTCGAAGGAGATGGTGGCAGAGATTGTCGAAGCCTATGAGAGTTTAGACGTTCGTCCTGAGGATTCTTTGAATGAGATTGTCGAAGCGGGCGAAGCTCCCTATGTGAGTGTCATGCTCAGTCCTAATCATGCAGTGCCTGCCGAAAGCGGCGAGGGCATCATCCTGAACGTGAAGGGGCTCGAGGAGCTGCTCATCGCGGTGAAGGAATGCTGGGCCTGCCTATTCACGCCAAGCATGCAGCGTCACCGTAAGGAAGCGGGCATTCCAAACAGCAATCTCAATACAGGTGTGCTCGTGCAGCACATGCCTCGAGGAGACCTTTCTGCAGAAGCATGGAGTGCTGACGGTAGTGACACGCAGCATCTTATCGTCAAGACCTACATCGGCGCCCTGGATATAGGAGTAAGTGTGGAGAAAGACGAGTTCAAGCTCACAAGAGAGTATCTCAAACCAATCCTCTCGAGCGTCGCGGTGCAGACTGAGATGTACGCTCGTGATGAAGAAGGGCGTTTGGGGAAAGTACCTATTGGTGCGCGTGGTGAGGAACAGAAGCTGAACGACAAGATTGTCATCGAGCTCGCTCGGCTCGCGAAGAAAGCGTCGCAGATTGTTGATGGTCATGTCAAGCTCCATTCTAATGTTGATGATGAAACTGTCAAGACCTTACTCTGCACGCGCTTGTTGCTCACCAAGGGCAGTATCAAGCTTGAAGGCTATGAAGCTGAGGAACGCATCCAGGAGGAAGCGATGCCTGAGACTGCGGAGCACGTTGAAGTTGAATCCGAAAAGACCACTATTGAAGTGGACGAGGAAACTGGCGAGGAAGAGATTGTCGAGCAAGAACACGCTGTTGTCAGCGAGGCTTCCTTGGACCAAGAAGCTATCGAAGATGCGAAAGAGCTCGCGCCCGAGCCTGAAGAAGCTGCTGCAGAAGAATCGCAAAGTGAAGTTCCTGAAGAGGAACCTGCAGAAGAAACGCCAGAACCTATCCCTGAAGAGCCTATTCCTGAAGAAGAACCAGTTGAGGAAGCAGTTGAGAAAGAACCAGAGGAAGAATCCATCTTCGCTGGCGTCGAGCAGGAGGAATCAGCTCCAGAAGTTGAAGAGGAACCAGTCCAAGACGAACCCGTTGAAGAGCCTGTCGAGGATGAAGCTGTAGAAGAAGAACCTGCAGAAGAAGAGGAGCCTGCTGAAGAAGAAACTCCTGAACCTATTCCTGAAGAAGTTGAAGAAGAACCTGCAGAAGAAGTACAAGAAGAAACTCCTGAAGAAGAACCTGTCGAGGAGGAGCCTGTAACGGAAGAAGAACCCACTACAGAAGAAACTCCAGAACAAATCCCTGAAGAACCTGTTGCAGAAGAAACTCCTGAAGAAGAACCTGTCGAGGAGGAGCCTGAACCCCCTGCCGAACCAGAGGAACCAGCCTACACTGAAGTCGAGCAGGAAGAAACTGTCGTCGAGGTCGACGAGGAAACTGGCGAGGAAGAAGTTGTCAGCGACGACCGTGAAGGCGCAGTCGTGGAAGGAGAAACATCACCAAGTGTGGAGCGCACACTCGAAGAGGCATACAGCCTCGTCAGAGGAGCGCTAATCGAGCGCTACGAAAAGCGATTCAAGAATCCGCCGCCGAGCGACATGAAGGACCTGTTCTTCGAGCTGAGCAGTGAGGTCATCATCCCGCACGAAGAAGTCATCGGTGAGTTAGTGAAGACTGTCGAGGGCGATAAGGAGTACGATCAAGAGTTCGAGGAAGAAGTAGCGAGCGTCCTCGACGAGTTCTTGGAGCAAATAAAGTGAACAAAGAAGAGCCTGTGGAATTCGCTGATGACGCAAAAGTAGTTGTCATCCATGACGAGCTTGAAGAGGCTAGCGCTAACGACCCAACGTTCGACGGCATGCGTGGCAACGAGATTGAGGAAGCGTACGAAGATGTCATGGCTCGCTTGCGCAACTTGCACATGGACCGTTTCCAGCACGGCGCTCCTGCCGACCCACTCGACCTCTTCGATGAGATTGCCGACGAGCTGCTCATCCCAGGCGAGCAAGACATACGTCTTCTCGTGCAGAAAACAAAAGAGAATGAGCACTTCAGCTTCAAGGAACAGGAAAAAATCCTCAAAGCTGTGAAGAAGTTCAAAAGCGCAAAAGAGCTACAGTTTTCTGATTAGATAGACTCGTTTCACCATGTTCTTCTGCAGGTACCAGTCAAAAGTAGCGAGCGTTTTCCAACATCCACCAAAACATCCTTCTAAGTCAAACTCAGCATCGATAGAAACAACGATAGTGTC
>JAAOYD010000020.1 GCA_018221165.1 Candidatus Woesearchaeota archaeon
AGACTGAGGAAGGTTGCATCAACGCGGTTCGGCTCTTCCCATGAAGCGTAGGGATCGTACACGCTGAAAGAATTGTATAACGCTCGGGCCGCAGTCCAGTTCCCCGAAATTGGGCTGAAGGGGTCACCAGCAGAAGGCTCATTCAACACTTGACAGCTCCCTGCTTCAGCTTCTTGGTACAAAATTCTCGCTTGTGGGTTCTTGCGCGTAATCGTATAGGAGATATACTGCGGATATTCAATCGCGTTATCAAGCGCGAGCTGCAGCGCGACACGATTTACACTCTCAGGCACCGTGGTATCAGCCTTCGCAGAGAAGAAATCAGGAACAACTGAGGTGTTCGCGACTTTCAGAATATGCGGAATGACGAGCGTTTTATTGTAGGCGTTCCCGACGAAATCTTCAATCGTTATTGTAACGCGCTTGTTCCGCCCGTCCTGAAGATTATCAATCTCAAGAAGACAATCATGAATCGTCTCGTTCGCAACACACAAGGAGCTCACCGTCGTGTTCTCGCTGACGTTCCGCTGAACAGGAAACGTAAAAGCAGTGATACGTGCGCCAGAGGCATCACGCACCTTGGCTTTGATAAGGAGCTTTCCAACATTAGAGACAAGACCATGCAGTGATGTTCCTTCATAGGTGAGGCTAAGCAGTTCTGGAGCACGAGCGTCGCAAACAACCTCTGTCGCGTTACCCAACGAAGCAGGGTTACCAGCGTCATCTCGTGTCTCTGTCGTCGCCTCAAGCCGGAACGATTGCCGGTCGCTGCACCCAATTGTAGTAGTGCCAGTGCATGTCATGCCGACGCATTCTTCAGCACGGAAGGTCTGGGAACCAAAACGCCAGTAAACATTATGTCGCGCGAACGCCCCAGTCTCGTCAGCGAGTTCAACAGTGATTATCGAAGGGCGGCCGTCACCAATGTAACAGCGACGGTCATCGCACAACGCGGTCTCAAGGCCAATCACCCTCGGTGTGCTTTCGTCAAGCTGGAACGAGAGACTGTACTCACCTTCGCGCCGAGCGCCACTCACCGCATAGGAATAGGGAATCGTTACTGCTTCGCTGCCACTCACCCGCAAGCCGCTGATGCGACAGCTCGTCGTCACATTCTGTTCGCAGGTGTTCAGATTGATACTCTTACTGCCAGCACCAAGCTCTGCCAGGTCGAATGTGATAATGCCACTTTGCCAGTCAGTCGTGAAGCGGAGTTCTGCATTGAACGGCCGCGCAGGATTCACCCAAACAACGGGTGTGTCGTCGGCAACTACCTCAAGAGTGAGAATGGCAGCATTAACTGCCGGAACGAAGAGCATGCAGAGTGCGATTATTGAGAGAATTCTCGCTCCATCCACCCTGTTCCACACCTCTTGAGACAAGGGTTTCTCCGTCGAGAGTGTTTATAAAGTTTATGACGAGAAAAAACTAGGCGACCGTGCCGTTCACAACCTTCTTCGTCGTGAGTGGCTTGCTGTCAGCGCTCAGTGCTTTGCCAGCACACAGCACTTTGTTCTCACTGACTTCAATCTTTATGCTAAAAAATTCGTCTATGGTGATTTCTTCTTCTCTTTGCTCAAAACTTTCAATCAACACTGGTGTTCCTGGTTTTGCGTCTGATTCGAGCACTTCGAGCGCGCCTTTTCCATCATCAGCGGCGAGTAACATACCCTTACTCTCCACACCACGCAGTTTCGCCGGCTTGAGGTTATCAACAAGGACTATACGCTTGCCGACGAGCTCTGCTTCCGCATAATACGGAACAAGACCACTGACGATGACACGTTCCTTCCCAGAACCATCATCAAGATGTTCGATGTAGAGCTTGTCCGCCTTCGGATGACGCTCAACCTTTGTGATTTCAGCAGTGATGAGCTTCAAGGAAGCAGGAGTAATATCACGCTCTGCTTCTTTCGGCTTGTCAAAAACAAGTTCCTCAATAGGGCGCCAGATAATCTCGGGCTTGTTAATTGTGTGATTCTCGAGGGAAAAACCGAAGTCAGTGAATGTGAGATCTTTGAGGTTGAGTTGTTCTTGTACCTTTCTTGAAAACTCTGGTAAGATGGGCGCCAGGAGGAGACTCAAGTCTTTCACCAAGTTCACACAGGTGGTGAGAACTGGTTGAGAGGTCTCTTTGTTCTTCCAGGGCTCAGCAGCCTGGAAATAGGCATTGCCAAGGTCAGCGACGTGCAGGATTTCTTGGACCGCTTTCCTGAACTCATACGTTTCAAAGTAGTTCAAGATTATTTTCTCTTTTTCAGTAATTTTTTGTTCGAGTTCTTTCGCAGCCTCATCATCAGCCTTCTTCTCGAGCTTGCCGTCATAGTTCTTGTGAGCAAAGCTGAGCGTTCGGTAAACAAAGTTCGCGACGTTGCCGACGAGCTCCTTGTTCACCCGCTCGCTGAAGTCAGCGAGGTTGAGATCAACATCCGTCATCGCGTGTCCGAGATTCGCAGCGTAGTAGAAGCGCAAAAATTCTGTATCCGGCACTTTCTCTGCAAACTCTGACGCAGTTAAGAATGTACCACGGCTCTTTGACATCTTCTCACCGTCAACAGTAAGGAAGCCATGCACGACGACGTTGTCAGGAACTTTCCAGCCGGCAGCGTGCAGGGTTGCAGGCCAGAAGAGGAGATGGAAGTAGGTAATGTCCTTGCCGATGAAATGCTGTACTTCTGCCTCGTTCCAGATAGTCTCCGCTTTTTCGATGCCACCGACGAGATTCGAGAGGCTGCTGATGTAACCAATAGGTGCGTCGAGCCAGACATAGAAATACTTGTCAGTATCAGGAATCTTGAAACCGAAGTATGGACCGTCGCGGCTGATGCACCAGTCCTCGAGTCCTTTCTCAATCCAGCCGAGCATCTGATTTCGCACTTCAGGTTGCAAGCGCTCGTTCTTCGTGAGCCATTCCTTGAGCCAGTCGCTGAACGAGGAGAGCTTGAAGAAAAGATGTGTTGATTTTTTGAGGATGGGAGTATCGCCGCTAATCGCACTCTTTGGATTGATGAGATCAGTGGGCTTGTAGATTGCGCCACACTTCTCACAGTTATCCCCATATTGGTCCTCGGCGCCGCATTTCGGGCATTCTCCTTTGACATAGCGGTCAGGGAGGAAGCGCTTGTCTTTTTCGCTGTAGAGCTGCTCGATTTCTTTCTCATAGATATGATCAGCTTCCTTGAGCTTGGCGAAGATAGATTCTGAAAGCGCTTTGTTTTCATCGCTGTTTGTGGTGTAGTAGCTGTCGAATTCAATATTGTAGGCTGCGAAGTCATCCTGGTGCGCTTGCAAGAACTTCTCGACGAGTGCTTCAGGGGTCACCCCTTCCTTCTTCGCGTTGATTTCGATGGCTGTACCGTGTGTGTCCCCAGCGCAGCAATAGACCGCATTCTTACCGAGAAGCTTGAGAAACCTGACGTAGACGTCCGTCTGGATGTATTCGACGAGATGGCCGATGTGAATCGGTCCGTTGGCGTATGGGAGCGCGCTCGTCACGACGATGTCCGGTATTTTCTTGTTGGTCACGAGAAGGAAGAAGACCAGAAAGCGTTTTATAAAGACTATGGTCTAAAATAGGAAAATAGGAATAAAAACAGCTTATTTCTTTTTCTTCGGCTTCGGCACCTTCATTTTCTTCGTGATACCAAGCTTTGTCTTGCAGGCCTCACACACAAAGATAAACGACTTGACACCTTGCAAGGTCTTGCGCTTGAATTCCGACGTAGTCTCACCAGCATGACTGCATTCCGGACAGACATACTCTATATTCACGACAGCTGCCGCTTCGTATTCCGCCTTCGGCTCATTATAACCACATTTCGGACAGTCATAGGTCAGGCTTGTCTTCTTGGGCTTCTTCATGAGCGTCTTGCACTTCGGGCAAGGTTTACGAAAGACCCAAGCCATTGCTTTGCCTTTCTCACCCATTTTACGCCGAGAAAAATACATACATTCTTCCACAGAATCAGGTTGTCTAAGAGCCATTGAGTATCACCAAGGCCTCCCATGAAAAAAAGGGTATTAAAGCTTTGTGGGAACAGAAGCAATAATGTTTATAAACCGCTGGTTGCCTCTCGCCACTTACCGCCTCCGTGGCTTAGCGGTATAGCGCGTCATTGGTAATGACGAGGTCCCGAGTTCAAATCTCGGCGGAGGCTTGATAGTTTTCTTATCGCAAAGCTTTAAAAGGAAGAAAGAGAGGTCTGCTTGAATAAGAGGTGAGCAATGCCGAAAGAAGATGACGTCCTCTATGAGATTGACGAGATTCGTCGAGAACTCAAAAAGATAGTAGAGACGCAAGCGAAGATTCTCGCGGAAGAGACTCTCATCAAGAACCAGACGCAGGCGGTGCTCGCTGAGGAGACCCGTGTAGAACAACGACTTACCAAGATGAAGTTCAGCGATATCACCGCGTGGAAGAACTCCATCTGGGAACATTGCCAATACAAGGAAAGCCGTTCAGGTGAACGAGCCATCAGTTACTGGTGCACCAAGCTTGACTCGCCGTGCAAGTTCGAAGATTGTCCACTGAATCAGTATTGATTCTCAAGAACATTTAAAAATCACTCTGGGGTCTTCCAGCTTGCGGAGGTCGCATAGTCTGGCCAATTGCGCAGGACTTAAAACTCGCAGGAACTACGAGTTCTGAACGCGAGTGAAGATATCCTGTCCCTTAGTGGGTCCGGGGGTTCAAATCCCCCCCTCCGCATCAGCGTTGCTACCCTGGGAAGCGAGGGTTTCGCTACGCTCAAGCCCTCATAACTCTAAGAACTGTTATCTTCGTGGAGGACTCCGTCGTGGGCCGCCTCTCGGAGGACCTCTGGAACGGCCACCTGGACCGCCTCGGAAGCCTCCACCTCGCGGGCCGTCTCTCGGAGGACTCGGCGGGATGCGCTCGAGCTTACCCCAATTGCGGAAGGTGAGCTTCTCGATCTCATCATCATAGATGGTCATGATGCCATCGAACTTGCGGTAATCGTCCTCGCTCAGCATCGTGATAGCATCGCCATCAGCACCCTGGCGCGCAGTGCGGCCAACACGGTGCACATGCGTCTCAGGCTCGTCAGGCAAATCATAGTTGAAGACGTGAGTAATACCATCAATATGGAGACCGCGTGCAGCGACGTCTGTCGCTACGAGCACGTTGAACTTGCGATCCTGAAATCCCTTGATAGTCTCCTCCCGCTTCGCTTGGCTCATATCGCCATTCAGGGCTTCCGCCTTGATGTCGCGCTGGCGCAGTTCCCGAGCGACGTGATCGGTCGCGACAATAGTGCGGCAGAACACGAGCGCGTGCGCCTTTGGTTCCTGCTTCAGCAAGTTATGGAGAAGGCTAATCTTCTGCCAAGGATTCACAACATAGTATCCTTGGAAGAGATGACCGCGCACTTCCTGACTCTTCGCACGAATAAGCACTGGATTGTTCATGTATTCACGACTGATGACCTCGATACGGTAGTCGATGGTCGCGCTGTAGAGCAAAGTTCGCCTTGTGTCCGGTGTCGCGTCGATAATCTGCTCGATGTCCTCAATGAAACCCATGTCAAGCATGCGATCGGCCTCGTCGAGCACAAGATACTCTACTTGATCGATATGCAACGCGTCGCGTTCCATTAGGTCAAGAACCCTGCCCGGTGTGCCGATGACGATGTCAGTTTCGGGAAGTGCGTTCATCTGCGGCTCGAGGCCGACGCCACCATAGACCGTGAGGAAGTTGAGGTCAGTGTGTTTGCCGAACTTCTCGAACTCGCCAGCCACCTGCTTGGCGAGCTCGCGCGTTGGACAGAGGATGATTGCTTGGACATGGCCGTGCTTGTGCTGGAGGTTTTCCAGCATGGGGATGGCAAAGGCTAGAGTCTTGCCGCTGCCAGTCTCGCTCTCCGCGAGCATATCATGGTTGTTCATGATGGCAGGGATGCTCCGTGCTTGAATCTCTGATGGTTCAACAATTTTATGCTTGTTGAGCGCTTTCACTAAGTCTTCGCTCAAGTCCATATCTACGAATTTCATGTTCTTGCCTCTTATGTGGCGGGAAGAAGTCTTCCCTGGCCGACATCATCCCGACAACGCGCCAATCAAAGTTCTGAGGGGCCTTAGGCCAGCCGCCGTGCGGCTCGGGTCGTGCGTCGTCCAGGACGTGCTTTTATCCTCGAGAATGAGAGTCGCTTTTAAAGTTTCTTCTTCTTAATGTGGAAGAGTCGACGATATTCCCGCTCGAATCGCCATTTCTTGAAATGTTCCTTCTTAAGCTTCCACCACAAGGCACAGGCTTTCTTTTTTCCCTCTCGCCAAGCGCGAAAACGCTTCACCGGTCGCTGTACGCGTTCGCGGCGCGCAATAGTCTTCTCAGCGATGATGAACTTTTTCTCGTATTCAACGAAGAGTTTCTGATAGTCCTTGTCAAATTTGGCTCGAACCTTAGCAAAGTCCGCTCCTTTGTCCAACTCAGCCGTCAAGCGGTCACTGAGCCGCTCCTTCTCCATCTGGAACCACTCGTCAATATCGGCGTCATCTATCAAAACAGGCATGGTTGTTCCCGAG
>JAAOYD010000021.1 GCA_018221165.1 Candidatus Woesearchaeota archaeon
GGTGGCTTCTGTACAGGAAGGGTTTTGGGTGCTCGCTGTCTGGGTGTGAAATGACCCGTCAAGAGTTCACTACGTCGCCAAATCAGCACGATGAGCGCCGTGATGACGACAAGTAGCAAGAGTGTAATGCCGATTCCGCCAAAAGAAACCTTATTGCGCGCGACGAGATTCATGTCGCTGGGCGTTTGAACATCAGGAACTACTTTATCAACCACCAACACTCTGAAACTACGGGAATACTTCACGCTGAAGGGAACCTGCCCTTCTCCGTCCTTGAGCGGCAGCACTTCGTAGTTAATTGAAAACGTGTCACCAGATGCTGCTTCTTTCGGAACTTTGATGTCAAAGTAGACAAAGCTGTCATAGGTCTGTTCAGGAATTGTAATCTCCGCATCACCAACTAGTTCCGCGATATCGCTGTTGAGCGTAACTTGGATGCGAACATCCTCATCCTCGTCGTTCTGGAAGATGAGCTTGAAGAAGTAGTTCTCGCCAGGGCCGAGTTCAAGGGTCTTGTCTTCGAGATATTCATAGCTGAGACCAAGGGCTGTGACGCTTGGCATACACAATAGGAGAGCCAGGAATAGGAGGCCCCACGACACACTCATACCTTCTAGAACTCACGAGGATATTTAATAAAGCTTTCGACGAGAGAGCTGAGAAAGCTAAGAACGAAGTGACTATGCTTTCAACGAGAAAGCTCACGTCGCTTCGAGAATCCAGTTGCTCTGCGCATTATAGGTGCCAGGTGGTGTTCCGCTCGGGATGTCAAGCCAGAAGTACATATCTTCCAAGCTGTTATCGCCACGCGGGAGTGCCGCGTTTGCTATGGTGAACGCAGTGTTGTTGACGAGCTGCTGGCCAGGGCCGTTGCTATCGGTCACGTTTGTGGTGACATTACCAACACTGATACGATTCGCGCCGCTCGCGAAGTCGAAGGCAGTGATATTGATTTGGGTATAGCCAAGATTGCCAGTATTATTGAGCTGCTGGGGTTCGGGCGAACTCGCGATGTCGTTTGTTCCAGGTGTGCCAGTGAAACCAACGCTGGCTTGGATGACGCTGACGCCGTCGAGGACATTCATGGTGAGCGTGACACTGTTATTGGTCGCCTCATTGCTCGTGTTGTCTTCTATACTCGCATTGATTGTCCATGTGCCCGCTTCATCATAAAACCAAATAGTGACGCTACAGTTGTAGCGTCGCGTGTTCACGTCGATGATACTATCAAGGGCGCAGGAACTGCTCGTGCGGTCGGTATTGCCAGTCTTGTTGATGGTAATCTGCGCGCTGGTCGTGTTGAGATCGCCGCCGCCGTTCGGGTCAGAGGCGTTGAAGAGGACGTAGACAACACGGGAACCCGCCACTTGGCCAGTGATTGATTGGCCAGTGTCCACAACGACGCTTGGTGGGAGGTTGTTGACCGTAACGCTTGCCGTGAAGGTGTCAGTATCAGCATAAACAAAAACGAGAGCGGGAGTGAGGAAGAGCGCGAGTAGCAGGAAGAAGAAGAAGGGGGTGGCCCAGTGATTACTGTTCTCGTGGTCTCTACCGGCCATTGCTACGCACCGTTTCCAGCATCTGATATATGAATTTGTATACTGGTACATGAATTATAGTCATTCTTGTATTTAAATGTTTCGTTCAAATCCTTTTATAAAGAATCGTCGAGGAAAATCATGCAATCTTCTCTTCAGAACGACGAGCCAGAGTCCAAATGGTACGATCATCCTTGCCAAGCAGACGAGCAATGTCACAATAACGCAAGCCTTCTCCTCTCAGGAAACGAGTCACCTGCTCAGCTGGACTCAAGGAACGGTCACGGAGCAAAGCGAGCGGGAACATTGTTCGTGAAGCAGCCGGCTTGAAGCGAACAGGGGCCTTCTTCGCCGCGCGGAGATAGGTGATACGGATGCAACGCTGGTCACGAGCAAGTAAGCGGGAGATTACACTGTATTTCATACCTCTTTCCTCCTTCAGGAATTTGATGATGGCCTCAAGTGGACTCAGTGTTGTCGTAAAAACCGTGACTGGGACACACTCATTCATAGGATATCACCTCCCAGTTCTGCGACGCGACATAGTCGCCAGCCGGCAACGCAGCAGGCACGTTGATGTAAAAGTAGAGAGATTCGTTCCGATCGCCAGTATTCGTGTCCGGTTCGAGGATTGCGTTTGGAACAATGATTGAAGAAGCGTTGTTGAGGAGTGTTCCAAGAGCATTACTCACGTTCACAGTGAGATTCGAGACATCAATGTAGGAAACATTAATGAGATTATAGGCAGTGATATTAATTCCCGTATAGTTGAGATTTCCTTGGTTATCAATGCGGAAGGGATTATCAGTTCCTGCAGCAGTTGCTCCCGGATTCAACGAACCAAAACTGTAGCTGGCAGTTGAAAGAGATATTGCATCGAGAACATTGTAAGTGAAGGAAGTGGTGGCGTTGCTCGCATTCCAGTCACGATTGTCACTCACAGAAACGTTTACTGTCCACATTCCCGGCGGATCATAGTGCGTCATCACAGCACTGCAATTGTAGACAGTAGTAGTTGCATCTAGGTCGTTCGGCGTACAACTACCCGTTCGAGTAATGCCATTGCGCGAAAAGACTACAGTAGCAGAAGAATCATTGAGGTCATCGACACCTTCAATGTCAGAAACCGTGAAGTTGACAAGAACAGTGACATTTTGGGCAAGCAAAGGAGTTACAGGTGAAATGCTCGTGACATTCTCGATGATTGGCGGGCCAGCATTTTGCTGGATAGTGAGATTAAGCTTCGCGGTATCGTTTCTGTCAACACGCGTCTCATTACTCAACGCAAAAGCGAAGAACTCGAACCATGAATCAATCGCTCCTGTGGCGTTCACACTCCAGGTGAGCTCGCATGAATCACCCCATTGCATACTCGCAAGGCAAGCATCATGCGTCTTGTTCAACGGGTTCGCATCTGTTGTGTAGAACGGAAGGTCACTGACGACAGTACTGACAAGACCTTTGCTCTTCGTGACTTCCTGCGAGACACCAGTAACGATGTTGTCCTCGAGATTACGTTGCATGCTTGCGTGCCAAGCGTCGCTCTCAGGCGAATCAAAGACATGAACTTCATGGATGGTACCATCGAAGCTTGCGACCGCAGCATCAGAACCATCAGGTAATTGCTTACTCCCAACCGGATAACCGACACCACCATTACCTGTATGGCCACCAACTTGAGTAGAAGTCGTTCCCGTCTGATTCCGAGTCCCGTTGACGTAGAGCGAACAGTTCCCGGGATTATCATAAGACATCGACACGTGATACTGAGTGTTTATTGCTATTGAGGTATTCAACGTACAGATATTACTGCCAGTCCACCAATTCGCCCAGAGCAAACCATCGATGATGTACATCCCCATACCGTTTGTGCCACCACCTTCAGCTAAGACTGCAGCGTCTGTGATGATATCCGTTCCTGTAGTAAAGACTACAAGATGGGTGCGCTCGTCCCAGGCAGCTTCCCAGTAGGAGATGTCCGCAAGACTCCAACCATTACCAGTGCCAAAAGTCGCCTCATGACCAAGAAAATCAACATCATAGGTTGGTGTTCCTGCTGTGCTGACGCGATCACGGTCATTATCTGTGCTGTCATTCCCGGACGAATCCATGTGGTAAACAATGGCATAGTTGCTCTTCCATGCATAGGTGGTATTTGCCATCGGCACACTCTCATTCCCATAGTACATCCAGAATGAATCATTGCCAGATGTATCAAGCGTCGGAATCTTAACCCAAACAAAACTAGTTCCTGATTCATTCCACAGTTCAATATCGTGGCCGAGGACTGTTGTGTTGTCCCAATCCACGAAACGAATATCACTCCCGTCGTTGTTAGTATGTGTGTAGTCAATAGTTGTGCTGTCAAGCTTAATGAGGATGGTGAAGTTTGTGTGACTTTCTGAAGAAGCGCTGTTGTTCAAGTCTATTCGTCGTCGATGAATAAAACTATCATTCCACCAATTTCCTTGTGGGTCAAGAGAAACATTCACATCACCACAAAAGCCACTGAGACAAGTAACATTCACGGTGAAATTAAAGAATTCATTCGGCGTAACGTTTCTATCAGTGAGTGGATTGACGAGCACCACAGTCAAGTAGCCGTACTTAAGTGCGTCAAAGGTTCCGGTTTCCGTCACATTGGTGTTTCCAGCAGTATCGTTCACGATAAAGCGGAATGTATGCGTACCGTTCAAAGTGATTAGGATGCTGTGGTTCCAATAAGTGTCGCCGACGTTCTCGGTCGTGAAGTTCTGCTTGCTCGTATCAGGGAAGGTGACTTCAATGAGGATGGTATCGAGATAGGCGTTGTCAGTGATGGTGGCGGAGAGGTTGATAATATTAGACGGGGCGTCCATACTGAGGATGACGAGGCTCTGATTGGCAGTGACAGCTGTCACGTTCGGGTTCTCAGTGTCCTGCACGGTGAATGTGCTACTTTCCGTGTCGTTCCTGTTGTTGGCGGTGTCATTGGAATAAATCTTGTAGGTGTGCAGGCCGAGCTTGGTGGTGTCAATGCTCTCGTTCCAGTAGACGTCGCCTGTTTTTGTCGTCGTATAGTTCACCTTGCTCGTATCTGGGAATTCCACCTCGATGAGCACTATGTGGACATCGACGTTGTCGGTAATGGTTGCGTTGAGATTGATAGTGTTGTTGAATTCCACAGGGTCTGGATTGTCGTTCAGCGCAGTCACGCTCGGGATCTCCGTTTCCGTCGCGAGGAAGGTGCTGGTCTCGCTGCCGTTCATGTTTCTGACTGTGTCATTCGCGTAAATGCGATAAGTGTGGATACCATTCTGTGATGTGGGAATACTTTGATTCCAGAAAGTTGCGCTGATGTTCTTGGTGCTGTAGTTCGTTTTCGTTCCATCAGGTTCTGCGATTTCAATAATGACTATGTCAACGCCACTCGGAGAATCAGTCGCGTTCAGAGAGATGTTCACAGTATCATATGTAGTGACTGGGTCAGGAACTGCATCGAGCGCGATAACGACCGGCGAATTAGGATCAGATTTCACTTCAAAGGTGCCGGTCTCGCTGCTGTTCATGTTCCCGTCGGTGTCGTTCGCATAGATGCGATAGGTGTGGACACCGTTCTGGCCCGTCGTGAAGCTTTGGTTGTAGAAGCTGTCACCAATTTGCAGGGTGGTGAGGTTAGTCTCGGTGGAATCGGGTTCGGTGAGCTCGATGATGACTGTATCGATGGTGCCGTGATCGCGGATGATGGTGGAGATGTTGATCTGGTTCGGGACGTCGATAGGGTCAGGTTGAGCGTTGAGCGTGCTGACTGCAGGAACAGTAGTGTCGACCACAGTAAATGTGTCGGTTTCGGTGCTGTTCATGTTTCCGCTGCTGTCATTCGCGTAGAAGCGGAAAGTGTATGTTCCTTTTTGCGTCGTGTTGATTGTCGCGTTCCAGTAGCTGCCACTAGTCTGCAACGTGGTGTAGTTCTGCTTGCTCGTGTCTGGGAACGTAACCTCAATGACCACTGTCTGGACGCCGTGCGTGTCCGAGACGTCCGCTGAGAGGTTGATGAACTGCGCGAGCTCTCCTGTAGCTGGAACGTTGTTCAGGCTCGAGACGCTCGGCTTGGTCGTGTCTTGGACGCTGAAGGTGTTCGTCTCGGAATTGTTCGTCCAACCATTCGTGTCGTTCGCGTAGATCTTGAAGGTGTGCGTGCCAAGCTGTGTTGGTGTGAATGTATCGTTCCAGTGTACACTTGATGTGTTCGTTGTTGTGTAGTTTGTTTTGGTTGAATCCGGTTCTTCGATTTCGATGAGAACTGTGTCGACGGCGGTGTTATCAACAACGTCAGCGCTTACGTTGACGTTTCCGCCGAACTCAACAGTTGCAGGATTCGCATTGAGTGATGTGACATTAGGTCGGATACCAATCGCGTCGAGCGCCATGATAAACATCCACGTGCGATTCTCGTAGTCTGTTGTAGCAATACTTCCGGTGCTGAGTCGACCCGCCCGAATCGAGAGGTTGTCGTTCGCCTGCAATTCGAGGATGCAACCAGAACCCATGCTATCCTCTGCAATCTGCCCACCGCTACTGGGGTAGCCACGAACATAACTGCTCCCCCAACATGTTTCGTTATCTGCACCGTTCACCTCAACGTATGAATAGCCACTCCATCGTGTATTTCCAGCAGCGTAATAACTATCCACCGAGTAGTAGAGGTAGTACGCCCCGTCTTGAAGGACTTGTACTGTCTCCGCATCAGTCTGGCTGAACCAAGCATCCTGACGATCGACAGTATCAAAATTGATAAGCTGGCCCGTGGCACTATTGATATCTTCTCTTGTCCCCTCCTTGTGCGCGATGAAGACCATGCCTTGGTTGTCAGAGACTCGCTCGATGTGAAACCATGTGTGGTTTCCGACGCTCGTGACCGTGCGCGAATCGCTGCTTGCTCGACCAGCACGAATCTTGATTTCGTCTCCGCTGTTGAGCTCAATCAGCGCTTCAGTTGCCGCAATCGCGTTGTTGGTACCATCATTGCTTCTACTGAAACCGACGTAGTAACCTTGCGTCTGCGGCTGACCATTCACAAGTATCTCACCATATATTGCGTAACGCCCACCAGTCTGGTAGGTATCGATACCATACATGACACGGTAGAGGCCATCGCTCGCAACAGTGACTCCCTCGCCATCAATTGTGAAGTTGAAACTCGACCCGTTGACATCAAGCGTGTCCCACGTGAGGTTCTTTCCAGCGACCTGATTAGTATCTTGGCCGCCGCCACTATCATGAGCGATGAAGACATCGTCGTGGTTAAGACGTCGCAGGTCAATGTGTGTCCTGTTCGCTGTAACTTTAGTGATGTAGTTACCACCGGTGCGCACGAGATTCACTGCCAGTTCATCTCCCGCCGTGAGGTTGAGAAGACAGCCACTATCAATGCCGCCGTCGTAAACGTTCTGGGTCTGCGCACGCAAGTAGGTGTTTGCATAACACGAAGGCAGTATTTGTCCATTAACCTTGACGCGAGCAGTAATCTCATTGCGA
>JAAOYD010000022.1 GCA_018221165.1 Candidatus Woesearchaeota archaeon
AAGATAATTCTCGTCTTCGTCATCCCGCCGGAAGCGACAGTACCTGTCCTTGAGGAAGCGGCCCGCCACGGCGTGGACAAGGCTTGGTTCCAGCCAGGCTCGGAAAGCCCTGAAGCACTCGAATTCTGCAAAGAAGCTGGCTTTGACGTGATTCACGACCAGTGTATTATAGTACAGAAGCCATAATCTCAAACCTTTTGTTTAACCCTTCAGCATAAGATATAGATGTAGTTATTGCATTCTCTGCTAGTGCACGAGGTTTTCCCCCCGCGCCAACCAGGGCCTTTGGGCCCTGGTCCCCACCTTATATCTCAATACCAACTGGGCAATGGTCTGAACCCATCACTTTCGGCATGATAAAGGCATCTTTCAGTTGTTTCTTGAAGCGTTCTGAGACTAAGAAGTAGTCGATACGCCAGCCGACATTCCTGGCGCGGGCGTTCATACGGAAACTCCACCACGTGTATTGCTCTGGCTTGGCGTTGAATTCGCGCAGGGTATCAATAAAGCCTGCGTCGATGAACGCTTGGAAGCCTGCTCGCTCTTCCGGCGTGAAACCTGCGTTCTTCACGTTGGCTTTCGGCCGGGCTAAGTCAATCTCCTTGTGCGCCACGTTGAAGTCGCCGCAGACAATCACCGGTTTCTTCTTGTCGAGGCTCTTGAGATGCGCTTTGAAATCTTTATCCCATTGCATGCGATAGTCAAGTCGTGCTAATTCGTGCTGGGCATTGGGCACATAGACGTTGACGAGGTAGAAGTCCTTGTATTCAAGCGTTAGAACTCTTCCTTCTCCGTCGTGTTCTTTTTTCCCGATGCCTTTCGTGACGTTCAGGGGTTCGGTCTTGGTAAAGACAAGTGTTCCTGAGTAACCTTTCTTCTCTGCAGGGTTCCAATACTCATGATAACCTTCGATGTTGAGCTCTTCGTGGTCGGTTCCCCACTTCGTTTCCTGAATGCAGAGGATGTCAGGGTTTTCCTTCTTGAGAAAGTCATGGAATCCTTTCTTTTGCACGGCACGAATACCGTTCACGTTCCAAGATAAGAGTTTCATACAGACAAGGCAGAAGCGAGTCTAATTTAATTGTTGTGTTTAGTCATGCCTGGCGAACATGCCTGAGCGCTTGGCGTGCTTGAAGCTCTGCAGCAGGAAGAGGCTGGTCACTGCCATAAAAACAAGGGTTGCGACAAGGGCGTAGAGCAAGTTGCCTTCACCGTAGCCGAAGAGGATGCTACGCAGTGTCTCGAAAACATGTGTCGTTGGCAGGATTTTCGCGATGGGTTGTGCCCAAGCAGGTAAAGCGCTCAAAGGATAGAACACGCAGCTGAAAGGCTGAATGACCCAGACAACACTCCAGGCGAGCACTTGGATGCGTTGGCCGTAGCGGAAGATGCAGCCAGTGATGAAGAAGCCCATCGCCCAACCGAAGAGAAGGAGGATGGCAATGGCGCTAGCCATAAAGAGTATTGGCAAGGTGAGGATGTTGAAGGCGTACAAGCCGTAGGCAAGCAGCGAGAGGAAAATGAAGCTAACAGTCGCGCGAATCACACCCCAAATGAGGATACTCAGGATATGTTCGGTTAATCTGACGGGACTGCTGAACAGATGATACAGGTTCCGGCTCCAAAAGTCCTCGAGGATGAAGACTGCAATGTCTTGACCGCTGCGCCAGACGAAGAGCCAGAGGATGACGCCGCCGAGGGCCATACTGAGAATGTTCACCTCGCTGATGTCTTTGATGAAGGCACTGGTGAAACCCCAGAGCAACACATCAAGAATTGGCCAGTAGAGGATGTCGAAGAGTCTGTCGACTCTGTTGATTGAGATGTAGTAGTATTTGAGGAGGAGTGCCGTGATACGATAGAATTTCATGGTCGTTCACGCTCCCAGATTTCAGTTCCTGAAATCATTTCTTCCGCCTCGCGAAGTGAATGAAGATGTCATCCAGCGTTGGTTTCTTGATGTGAATATCTTTGAGGTTGAGTCCTTGCTTCACGAGTTGTTGGACGATGGTGTTAACATCGTCACTTGCCACATCCACCTCAAAAATAAGCGTATTATCTCGTCCAGCAAGCACTGTTAATCCTTCTTCTTTGAGCAAGTCTTTCAAATCGTCACCGTTTTCTGCTAGAGTGAGCTCTACCTTGTGCTTGGTGACTCGTTTCTTTAGTTCGTCGACAGTCGCGATTGTTACTATCTTGCCTTCTTCCATGAACGCAACGCGGTCGCAGAGCTCTTCGACTTCGTGCATGTAGTGGCTGGTGAAGAGTATCGTGCAGTTCGTGCGCTTCTGATACTCCTTAATGAGTCTCCTCGTCTTCTCAGCAATATCAGGGTCGAGGCCAACAGTACATTCATCGAGGAGCAAGAGCTGTGGATCATTGATGAACCCCTTGCACAGCGCGGTTCTCGTTCGTTCGCCGCTGCTTAATCTGTTGACTCGTTTGTCTCCTAATGCGGTTAGTTCGAAGTCTTCAAGGAGTTGGTTTATCTTGGCTTCAACGTCTTTGACGCCGTAGATTTTCGCGTAGACACGTAAGTTCTGCCGAACAGTAAGCACATCACTGAGTGGAAAGTAGGCGGTGCTGACATTCATCCGGTTCTTGACATACTCCCAGTCCTTGTACGGGTCCTTGCCACAAAGCTTGACCGTGCCTTTATCTTGGGTGAGGAGACCTGCGAGGATGTTGATAGTTGTGGATTTTCCTGCGCCATTTGCACCAAGGAAACCAAAGATTTCACCTTTCGTAACATAGAACGAGACATCATCGACTGCCGTAATAGTCTTCCCTCTAGACTTGAAGCTCTTGCATAGTCCTTTCACGACGATATCCTTCATGCATGTAGAGAGAAAAATGATGGTTAAAAAAGCTGCCTATTCCCTGATGGAAATTCTTCGAGAGCCGCTGAGAAGGCCTTCTGCCCTAAGCTGAGCAAGTGCTGCTGTGAAGGATTTCTTATCATCACCCTCAATTGCAGCAAAGATGTCTTTCTCGGTCTGCAATCCTTGGTTCAATGCCTTCAGTATCTGTCCGCGCCACCAACGGTTGCTGTGGAGGAAGGTGGTTTGTCGCTTCTTCACCCTCTCATTACTCTCCTCATTCCTTTCTCCCCTACTCTTGCAGTCGTCGTACAGCGGACAGTCATCGCATTTCGGATTCGAAGCAGTGCAAATCATGCTCCCGAAGTCCATGAGTGCATTTGCAAAGTCAGTTGCCTTGTTTTTAGGGAATAAAAATAGGAACTCTTCTTCCGCTTCTTTTTTTGTTATTTCTTTTTTTCTTTTCGGGAAACTGTATCTCTTCACTATCCTTTCAATGTTCACATCGATGCATTTCCCTGGTTTGTTGTGCGCGAAGGCCATCAACGCGCCTGCGGTGTATGGCCCGATGCCTGGCAGTTTCACCAATTCCTCCTCACTGACAGGAAGTTTTCCGCCTAATTCCTCGACAACCAACTTGGACAACGCATGCAGTCGGACAGCGCGGTTATTGTAGCCTAATCCACTCCATAACTTCAACACATCAGAACGTGAACCGGCAGCGAGCGTTTTCCAAGAAGGAAACGTTTTCAACCAAGTCTCATACTTAGGAATCACCCTGTCGACTTGCGTCTGTTGGAGCATAATCTCAGAAATAAGAATCTTATACGGGTCTTTTGTTCTGCGCCAAGGAAGGTCACGGCCCTCATCAGCATACCACTTAAGAAGCTTCATAAGAAAACGAATCTGAGAATGCTATTTATGCTTTCTGTTCAAGTGTGAATCAAGCAATACGTGTATGAGGTACCAAATATTCACTCTCAGGGATTATATCGAGAAGATTGTATGTTGGTACATCCCATGGTGTCTTGAGATTGAAGAAGAGTGGAAACGATTCATCGATTTCCAGAGGCGGGATTGACGTTACTTTCATGTCCAGCAGACTCGCAAATGGGTTGACGTCAAATGCCTTGAGTGTAGCAACCGCATAGGATGGTTCACTCTTGGCGGAGCCAATGTTGATGACGTCGATGAGCAAACTCGCCTTGACGCCACCATCTTCTCTGTTCTCCTCAAACTGCCCATTTCGTCCACCAACGACTGAGCTTTCGGGTTTCACCTGAAAGACCTTCATCACCACATCAGTAGCATAGAAATTACTGGCATGAGAGTACGTTTCGAGTAGGACTGATCTGTTGTTGATATTGACTCCTGGCATGAGTACGGGTTCTTCTCCTCGACTGACATAGCAGAGAGCTGTCTCAAAGTCTCTGTCATGCAGGATAGAGCTAAGAAGCACTGCTTTGGCGAAGTATCCAGCTTTACCATAGGCTACTATTTCCGTAGGAAAAAGAGGCATTTCGACTTCGTCGATGTGTTCAAAGCTCTTGACAAATCCGGACGCGACGCGGAGCCATTCCTCTTCACCTGATTGCCCCTCAGTTTCGAGGATTCGTTCGAGTTGCGGAATTAGCTGTCTCAAGATAATCTGGTTCGAGGGATCGGTAGCGAGGTGCCGTCCTTGGCGAGAAGGTATTCCATTTCCCCTAAGCGGACGTCCATAGAGCTCAGTGATAAGCCTTGTTGGAATATCAATGTTGACCTGCTGAGGATATCCTCGATAGAGAAAGCGATAATTGAAGCGTTCTTTCGCTGTACCGCAGCCCAGTCCAAGACCTATGGCTGCCATCGTTCCTACTTCTAAGAATTGTCGCCTATCAAACATGAAGTTAGTGGTTCTCGACGATATAAAAGCGTTTTTCCAGATTACCACTTGTGAATGAAAATAATGCCCTGAAATCGGTCATTCGGCACAACAATCTTTAAAATCCCTGTGCAGTCCCGTCTCAACGGGTGGAAAGGTATGTATGAACATCTGAAAGCGGCTGACGCGTCTGTGCATAAGATCATGATGTCTGAGCTGGCTCGCCAGCGAGAAGGCGCAGAGCTCATCCCGAGCGAGAATCTCGTTTCAGTGCCTGTCCTGGAAGCCTTGGGCTCTGTGTTCACGAATAAATACTCTGAGGGTTATCCTGGCAAACGCTATTATGCTGGCAATGAGCATATCGACGAGGTCGAACTCATGGCAATCGAGCGTGCGAAGATACTGTTCGGTGCTGAGCACGTCAATGTGCAACCACTCTCAGGCAGCCCAGCGAATATGGCCATCTACCAGGCGCTCATGGAGCCTGGCGACAAGCTCATGGCTTTGAAACTCGACCATGGTGGTCACTTAACCCATGGGCATCCTGTCAATTTCAGCGGTAAGCTCTACACTATCGTCCATTACGAGGTGGATAAGAAGACCGAGCAGCTGGATTACGACGCCATCGAAGCCTTGGCGGTGAAGGAGAAGCCGAAAATCCTCCTCGCTGGCTACACTGCCTATGCGCGGGACATCGACTGGAAGCGATTCAAGGAAATTGCGGATAAGTGCGGTGCCTACCTCATGGGTGACATCAGCCATACTGCTGGTCTGGTCGCTGGCAAACAACTCCCCAACCCTGTTGATTATTGTGATGTGGTCATGACCACGACGCACAAGACGCTTCGCGGTCCTCGCGGCGCGATTATCATGTGCAAGGAACCCTTGGCGAAAGCTATCGACAAGGCAGTCTTTCCCGGTATGCAAGGCGGACCGCATGAAAACGCGATTGCTGCAAAAGCTGTGGCGTTCGGTGAGGCCTTGAAGGATGATTTCAAACTCTACGCGAAGCAATGTATCGTTAACGCAAAGGCGATGGCTGCACAATTGGAGAAACGTGGCGCTCGCCTCGTCTCTGGCGGCACGGATACTCATCTCATCCTCATGGATGTCCGCCCGTTCAAGCTCAACGGCAAGAAAGCGGAAGCAGCGTTAGGCAAAGCGGACATCTACTGCAACAAGAATACTATTCCCTATGATACTGAAAAACCCTTCGTTGGCTCTGGAGTCAGGCTGGGCACACCCTGCATGACCACCCGCGGCATGAAGGAAGAGGAAATGACCATGCTCGCTGACCACATCGTAGATGCGCTCGAGCACGCAGATGACGACGACTATCTTGCGAAGAAGCGTACTGAAGTCATCGCACTCTGCAAAGGGTTCCCAATCTACAAAGAAATCGAGTGATACGCAATGAAGCAATACCTTGACTTACTGCAATACATCCTTGACAACGCTCCCTCAAAAAGTGACAGAACTGGCGTCGGCACAATCAGCGTGTTTGGCTATCAGTTCCGTCATGACCTATCAAAAGGGTTCCCACTCCTCACGACCAAAAAAGTATATCTCAGAGTCATCATTCGCGAACTCCTCTGGTTCCTCAGCGGTGATACAAACATCCAATATCTTGTCAAGAACAAAGTCAGGATTTGGAACGAGTGGCCTTTCCAGAACTACGTGGAGCAGAATAAGCTCGAGAAAGAACTGCCGATGTACAGCGACGCTTGGAAGGAGAAGATGAACTGGTTCATCGAACAGATACGCAACGATGACGAGTTCGCCAAGCAGTGGGGTGACCTCGGTCCAGTATATGGGAAGCAATGGCGACGCTGGGAAGGGAAAGACGGTAAGCTCTACGACCAGATCAAATGGGCAATCAAGGAGATTAAGGAACGTCCGCATTCTAGGAGAATCCTCGTCTCAGGATGGAATGTTGCGGACATCCTTGGTTTAATCGAGAACCAGACAGGCGCTCCGCCACCGTGTCATACCATGTTCCAGTTCTACGTCAATGACGGAAAGCTTAGCTGTCAGCTCTACCAACGGACAGTGGACTCATTCCTTGGTTTACCTTTCAACCTAGCAAGCTATGCTTTACTCACTATGATGATAGCAAAAGTCTGTGGGCTTGAGCTTGGAGAGTTCGTGCATACGTCAGGCGACCTACACATTTATTCGAATCATATGGACCAAGTCAAAGAGCAATTATCACGAGAACCTCGTAAGCTCCCAACCATGAAGATTATTCGCGACGTCAAGGACATCGACGACTTCAAGTTCGAAGACTTCGAATTGGAAGATTACGACCCGCATCCACCTATCAAAGCACCCATCGCTGTCTAAAATGGAATCCATCATCATCGCCGCGGTAGCGAAGAACGGCATCATCGGAAAAGGCAATGACCTGCCTTGGAATATCCCTGAGGATTTCAAGCATTTCAAGGAGACCACCAAAGGCCATCCCGTCATTATGGGTCGGCTCACCTTCGTATCCATGAACAGCAAGCCACTGCCGAACCGCGTGAACATCGTGCTCAGTGGGAAGATGGCACAGCCAGCTGACAAGTCCTTCTTCGTCGCTCGCAGTATCGAACAAGCGCTCACCCTCTGCAAGAAGGACGGCTTCGAGAAGGCGTTCATCATCGGTGGCGGTGGCATCTACAAGGCTGCCTTGGAGAAAGGCCTCACCACGCGCATGATCCTCAGCGAAATCAAGCAAGAGTATGAAGGCGACACCTCCTTCCCTGAATGGAACAAGGAAGAATGGAAAGAAGTCAGCCGAGAACCGCATGACGAATTCGATGTTGTTACCTATGCTCAAGCATAATGTTTTTATAACCCCTAAGAGGTGCTATTCCCATGCATTCTGACAAAAAAGAATTCCTAGCATCACTCATTCCTCTTCTCGAGAAGAAAGGCTGCTATGCCGAAGCCTTGTACATCAGGGATGATTCACTTGGCGTAAACCGTGACAACACAAGTGTGGATGTTGGCAAGCAGCGTGACGAAGGTGTGAAGCTCCGTGTCTACGACGGCGAGCGTTGGCATGAGAAAGGTGTCTCTGGCTGGGATGAGAAAGCTTTGACTAAAGCTGCTAAGGTATTAGGCAAGGTCAAGAAGCAAAAGAAGAATGTGAAACTCGATATCCGCGAGGACCCTATCAACGCAGACTACAAAGCGCTGGGGAAGATTGACCCAACTACTATTCCGCTCGACGAGAAAATCACCACAGTCAAGAAGCTTCATGAGCAGTTTCTCGGCACGAGCAAGAAGCTCGTGAATGCCCGTGTTTACTACAGTGAGATGCGTGAAACAAAAGTTTTCGTGAATCGCCACAGAAAACTCTCTCAAGTCATCAGCGGTTGCCACTTTGTCCTCATCGCGTTCGTGCAAAGCCCTGACGGTGATCTTCGTTATCACTATAAGTCTTTATTCGACCATGGTTGGGAACGCAGCAAGATTCCGAAGAAGATTCTCAACGAGGTCGCGAAGTTCGCTGAACGTGTCGCCCAGGCGGAGAAACTCAAGCCAGGCAAGTACACGTGCTTGCTCACGCCTGCCATGTCGGGATTATTAGCCCACGAAAGCTTCGGTCACGGCATGGAAGCTGATACTATTTTCAAGGACCGCGCTAAGGCTGCTGATTACTTCGGCAAGCGCCTGGCGTCTGAAAAAGTGAGCATCGCTGACGGTCCACTCATGCTCGGCACGCATGGTTTCTTCTTCTTTGACGATGAGGGTTTCCGTGCGACAAAGACCTACATGATTAAGAAGGGTATTGTCACACATCCGATTACTGACGCCTACAACGCTGCGCGCGTCAAGAAGCCCCGTTCAAGCAACGGTCGTTGCGAAAGTTTCGACAGGAAGATCTTCGCTCGCATGACCACCACCTACTTCGAGCCTGGGAAATCATCCAAGGATGCCATGCTGAAGCGCATCAAGGACGGGCTCATCCTACACGAATCGAGTGGTGGTATGGAGGACCCGAAGGGTTGGGGTATTCAGATTCAAGGCGTTATCGCTGAAGAAGTGAAGAAGGGCAAGCCCACTGGTAAGCTCTTCTACGAAGCAGGCATGACAGGGTACCTTCCTGATGTACTCAAGAACATCAAGGCTGTTTCCAAGGAATTCGACATCCCGGGTACAGGGAGATGCGGCAAGGGTCATCATGACTGGGTACGCGTCGCTGAAGGCGGTCCCTACTTGCTTATTGACGAGGTGGTCTTGTCATGAAGGCTGCGAAGATCGTCAAGGAGTTGAAGCGGCTGAAGCTCGACGCCTGGTCTGTGTTATTTCAGGAGCAGGAGAAGAGCACGCTCCATCTCACGAAAGGCGAAGCCATCGAAACAAGCATGGACACCAAGCGCGTTCAGGCGGAAATCACTGTCTACAAACGTTCAGGCACCTTCCTTGGAGACTCAAAGTTCATCTTGTTCACTGACGACACCGCAACTATCAAGGCTGAGGTGAAGGACGCGCTTATCATCGCGAACGAATCCACAAAGCCAGGTTGGCCCTTGCCGAAGAAGCAGCGTTATGGTAAGGTTGTCACTTTTGATGCGAAGATTGTCAAAGCGTTCGAGAAGGGAGATACTGAAAAGCTGAACCTGAAGTTGTGGAAAGCCATGCGTGCTGCAACGAAGAAGGAAAAAGGAATCAAGCTCAATCATGCAGAACTTCATCTGACGCGGACACAGAACACAATTGTGAACAGTGAAGGTCTCAAAGGAAAGAACGAGGCCACCATATTATTCGTCGAGGCCATCATGACCATAAAGAAGCAGGAGTTTCATAACGCCCTCACTGTCGGCACGCTCAAGGACTTCTCTCCGAAGCTGTTCATCAAGGAGACTGCTGATTCGGCTCGTGACGTGCTTGCCGCTCGAAAGTGGAAGCGGGTGCATGAGAAGGGTATTTTACTGAGTGGTATCGCATTGCGTGATTTCTGGGCGCCTGACCTAACAATGACTCCAGTAGTTGCCCACGCGAACGCCCAGGCGAAGCATCGTCATCTAAGTCGATTCGACCGTGGGCAGCGCGTGACTAAGAATAAGGGTTTCACGTTAATGAGCGACCCGTTCATCTCGCATAATCCTGCTTCGGGCAAGTTCGATGTGGAAGGTACCGCGTCGAAGAAGCTCTCGCTTGTGGAGAAAGGTGTGTGCAAGGAGTTTGTGGCGAACCAACGCTATGCGCATTATCTTGGTGTGCCTCCTACTGGGGCGTTGGGTGTCATATCATTATCAAAAGGTAAGGAGAAGGTGAAGGACTTACGCGAACAGGGTGTTGTGGAGATTGTGAGCTTCTCTTCCTTCGTGCCGAACTCGTTATCTGGCGATTTCAGCGCTGAAATCAGGCTCGGCTATCTCTATGAGAAAGGCAAGAAAATTCCCATTCGCGGCGCCATGTTCACCGGCAATGTCTTCACCATGCTCGACGCCATGCGCCTCAGCAAGGAAGGTATGGAGATGGAACGTTACAAAGGGCCAGCGGTCGTTCGCTTCGATGAAGGCTGTCACTTGGCTGGGTTCTGATTACTTCTTGAACCCTCTCGGCTTCTTCGGTATCTTTCTCCCTGCGGCTTTTTCGATGAAGCGTTCGCGCATCAGGTCTTTCTCTTTCGTGCTCATGCGCCGGTCGACTCTCTTTGGTCTGCCCTGCTTCATGAAGTCATCGAATTCTCGTCCGCGGTCTAGGTTGACACGCATCTTCTCCTTGAAAACCTCCTTGGGTGAAGGCAAGGAAATGAAGAGTGGTCCTCGCTGTGGAAGCACGTTGATGTAGGTTCTAACGCCTGTCTGTTTGATGGGTACTGCGACGAAGCGCAGTTCCCTGAGTTTTGGTTTCGCGATAATCGCAACGGCCAAACGGGAGATACCGCTCACTCCGAAGAGGATGAGGAAGGGTAAGGCAGCGTCAACAGTGAACAATCCGAACAGCGCGAGGAGTGCGCTGCCAAGAAGACCACCAATGACAATGGCAAGCTGGTTAAAGAGATTGAAATAGCTGATGAAGCGCGTTCTTGTTCTCTGTTCAGACGCTTCGAGCATATAATTGCTGCTTGCTAACAAAAAGCCGCTCCAACCGAATCCGCTTAGGAGCTCGAAGAGGAAGAGCGCAGGAAAGGCCTTTGTCGTAATCCAGAGAAAGGGGATGATGGCGATGATGAAGCTACTGTACATGAGCACGAGGCGGTTGCCTTTCATGTCAGCAAGCTTCGCCCAATATCTGACGCTGAGGATGCTGCTGATGACCACAGCCATTTGGAGAATGGTGAAGAGGAAATAGTTGAACTCGAGCACATTCAGCTGATAGACAAAGAAAAATGGCGCGGAGATGTATGCTGCTACTCTCAGGAAGACTGCGAGGCTGACAAAGCGACCAAAGTCATTTTGTGGCGCGTCTTTGATGAACTTCTTGAGGTTGAGCTTGCCTTTTGGGAAGGCGACTGGGAGGTCCTTGCTCTTGGCGATGCAGCGCATACTTAAGATTCGCATGATGGCAGCGAGGAAGAAGAGAAGCGCGAATCCATACACGTCGGCGAAGAGACTGAGGATGCCACCTGCGAACAAGATGGAAACTAACGTGGCCAAACTAGCAACTGCGTTCCTGTCACCAAAGTAACGTGCGCGATCACGTATGGGAACGAGCTCTCCCATGTAGCTAAGCCAAATCGGATTGAGCATGAAGGTGAAGATGGTGCCGATAAGGATGAGAATGAAGAAACCATTGAGAACGATAGCTTCGTCGGCAAGGAAGGGGAGAAGGGCGAGGAGGAACCAGCTGATCGCGTTGCCAGTGAGGAAGATGACCATGTAACGACGAGCACTGCGGACGATATTGAGGACTGCTGGCGCTTGCAGTTGCACGATGCTACCCAGCAGACCTGGAAGTGTAGCGACAAGGCTAACCATGAAATTGCCAGCACCCAGGAGAAGAGCGAACGGAACGAGATAGTTCTGGGTGAGCCCGCTCATGGCACCGAAGAACCCTCCTTCCCAAGTGTTCAGCTTGAGACTTTCCTTAATCGACGCCATAACTATCTCTCACGCTCGTCGGTGAATAAAAAGCTATCTAAAAGTCACTGCCTTGGCATAGATTCTGGACCCGAACAGGGCGTAGCCATAATCGTGAGGGTGCAGTTATGCTCGCTGTGCGAGTAGAAGGTCGCAGTGACTAAAATTCGAGGATGCGTTTGCGTCCAGATGCGCCTTCATCAGCTTCGTGCCAGAACCTGATGCGTTTCTCTCCTTGGCGCCAGCTGAGGAAGACTTCACGTCCTTCAAACTTCGTATAGAAATCGAGCATTCCTTGATCCAGGTCGCGGATGAATGCTCCGGTGCTCTCGATGTTTTCGACCGTCGCGTAGAAGTCTTCTTTCAATCGAAGAAGTTGACTATCGCTGATGTCGTCCAGGTCGCTGAAATCATAGGATTCTTGCGAACCATCAGTCATGATTTTCTTCCTAATTGACACCTGTTCGAAGCTTTCGAGGCGGTCCCATATCTGTTGTGCCCGACGGAGAAGAGGTGAAATTGTCGGTAGAGTTGCTTCGGCTTCTGGGATGTCGAAGTACTTTCGCTCCATACTTTGGGTGAAATCGTGGGTCTTTTTATGTATTTTGTTTCTCTATTGAACAAAATTCGACAAAAATCTCTGCGCAGCGCTCATTTTCTTTGTATCAACAACGAATACAGGCCTTCTTCCCGTCGCTGACGGTTACTTTTTCTTTTTGTGTCGGATGTAGGCGATGAGAATAAGGAGTCCGATTGCAAAAAGTCCGCCAACTAGGAATGCGAGGATAAGTGGGTTGCTAAAAAACGGTGTCGGTTCGACGACGCAGCCACCTGGGAGGATGCCTGGAACCTCTTTCATTGCTTCTTCTTCAAAAGTGCGTGCAGCCATCGGGGCAGCTTGTATCGAATCAGCGGATGCAACTTTGAATCCAGTTCCGTTAATCACGCTGAGCACTTTCAACACCGCTGCGGTCGCGACGGTGATTAAGGTAACTGGTAAGAAAGTTTTGAGTTTGTCCATGAACCCACTAGTGTCTTCGTGCGGCGCGATGATGATGTACTTGTTCGCGAGTTTGTAGTGGTTGACTTCTCTCCCTTTTTCGCTGTAGTGGTATTCGTCGGCGAGGACGAGTTTGGCTTCCACCAATTGTTTGAGGTTGTAGTGGACGGTGGATAATGGGAGTTTGAGTTTCTTCGCGATTTCGCTTTCCGTCGCTTCGCCCTGCTTCGCTAAGTAGTTGAGCAGCTTGGTGCATGTCTCATTGCTCAGCACTTGGGCAAGCTTCTTCGCTTTCGCTTCCTCTAAAGAAACCAACATGAAAGGTTCGTCAGGCATGATAGTGTGAACGAACGGTAATATTTAAAGAAGGTGATAGGTTCCGTTGGTATTGTAGCTATGGACGAAAT
>JAAOYD010000023.1 GCA_018221165.1 Candidatus Woesearchaeota archaeon
CTCGTAAAGAGTCTCACCAACAAGGACGGCGACAAGTCAGTGAACCCTGACGAAGCTGTTGCCATGGGCGCTGCCATTCAAGGCGGTGTGCTTGCAGGCGAAGTGAAGGATGTACTCCTTCTGGATGTTACTCCACTCAGCCTCGGTATCGAGACGCTCGGCGGCGTGTTTACCCAGCTCATCGAGCGAAACACCACCATCCCCACAAAGAAGAGCCAAGTGTTCTCGACAGCGGCGGACAACCAGACAGCAGTCACCATTAGAGCCTTCCAAGGTGAACGGGCCATGGCCGCTGACAACAAACTCCTTGGTCAGTTCGACCTGATTGGCATCCCGCCAGCGCCAAGAGGTATTCCACAAGTGGAAGTGAGCTTCGACATTGATGCAAATGGCATCGTCGCAGTGAACGCGAAAGACTTGGGGACAGGCAAGGAACAGAGTATTAAGATTACTGCGAGCACCAACCTCAGTAAAGATGAGGTGGAACGTATGCGCCAGGAAGCGTCAAAGCATGAATCTGTCGACAAGGAAAAGAGGGAGAGTATCGAAACCCTCAACCAGGCAGACACGCTGGTCTATAGCGCTGAGAACTTGTTCAAGGACATCGAAGGAAAGGTCGATAGCACCAAGGTCGACCAAGTCAAGCAAAGCGTCGAGGAACTGAAGAAGCTTCTCGAACCCACTGAGAAAGACCTCAAGGCCATCAAGGAGAAACTTGAAAGTACTCAGAAGCAGATCCAGGAGCTCAGCGTCGAGATGTACCAGAAAGTGGCGCAAGAACAAGCGGCGCAGGAACCGGGTTCCGAAGCAGCCAAAGAAGGCAAGGACGAAAAGGTTGTTGACGCCGACTTCGAGGAAGTCAAGGACGAAAAGAAAGACGACAAACCTAAGGATGCGAAGGAGAAGAAGTGAGTAGATGACAAAGGACTACTACGACATCCTCAGTGTCAAAAAGGACGCGACACGCGAGGATATCAAGAAAGCCTATAAGAAAAAGGCGAAGAAATATCACCCTGACTTGAATGAAGGAGACGCGGAAGCGGCCGACAAATTCAAGGAAGTCAATGAAGCCGCGGCAACCCTCGGTGACGACCAGAAACGGAAGCAATACGACACCGTCGGCCATGCAGCATTCTCTCAAGGCACGCGTGGCGGTGGCGGTTTCAATAGCCAAGACTTTAGTGGTTTCGGTGCAAATGCAGACTTTGGTGATATCTTTGAGAATTTCTTCAGTGGTGCCTTTGGTGATATCTTTGGAGGTGGTCACGGACGACGTCAACGACGAGGAAGCGACCTTCGTTACGATCTCAGCATCACCCTCAATGATGCAGCCTTCGGCACCAACAGAAAGATCAGGGTACGGAAACATTCTCTCTGTGAGACATGCAATGGTAGTGGTGGCTCAAAAGTGGAGACCTGCGGCACCTGCCATGGGCACGGTATGGTACGCCAGGCAAAACGCACACCCTTTGGTATCTTCCAAACGACAACTGCCTGTCCAGCCTGCCAAGGATTGGGGAAACGCATACTCGAACCTTGTAAGAAGTGCGATGGTGAAGGAAGAACGCTTGCTGATAAAGAACTTGATGTCCAGATACCCCCTGGAGTACAAGCAGGAAGCAGACTTCGTCTGAACGAGGAAGGGGAAGCAGGCGGCCCTGGTGCGACACCTGGCGATCTCTATGTCTTCCTCGATGTGGAAGCACATGAACTCTTCACACGCCATGGCGATGATATCCTTCTGGAAGTGCCCATTAGCTTCTTTCAAGCGAGCTTCGGCGCTACAATCGAAGTTCCGACACTGGAAGGGAAGGCTAAGCTCAAGATACCCTCCGGGACGCAGAGCGGTACCATTTTTCGCTTGAAGGCCCAGGGAACACAACGCTTACACGGACATGGACGCGGTGACGAACTCATCACAGTACAGATGGAAACCCCCAAGAAGCTCACGAAGAAGCAGGAGAAGCTCTTGAAAGAGCTCTCAAAGGAGTTTGGAGAAGGAGCAGAGCCTCATAAGAGCCTCTTTGCACGCCTCAAGAAACATATGCACAAATAGTTCTCACTGCGTGATAGTTAATAATAAGAATCTTTATAAATGCCTCGTTCTTCCGCCTAAACAATATGGAGGAGGCACAATGAACATGAAACTCCTAGCATTCCTAACACTTACACTCCTGGCACTCGCTGCGTGCGAGCAAGGTCTTATCGGACTCACTGATAAGAACGAAACAGGAGACATCAGCGAACTCTTCGACGACGTCGATATCGACGAAACCGTCGATTCTGGCGACGATACATCTGATCTTGAGCCAGCCATTGAGGAGTCGAGCCGCTTTATTGTCACAAAAACGGAAGGCGATCTCGTCATCCTCGCACCCGAAGCAGTAGACCCTGACGGCGATGTCGTCACCTACTCCTTCACTACACCCTTCGACAGCAAAGGCAAGTGGCAGACCGAACTCGGAGATGCCGGCGAATACACCGTAACAGTCACCGCGACTGACACGAAAGGAGCCAGCGCCACAGAGAATGTCTATGTTGTCATTGAGCACGCCAACCGCGCACCCTATCTCAAGTGCCCTGAGAAGGTCGTTGTGAAGGAAGGCGAAATCGTGTTCATCAACTGCGAAGCGAACGACCTCGAGAATGGCGTCACGCTGAGCTTCTTCGGCTGGATGACCAGCGACGGCTACGAGACAGGGTATGCTGACTCTGGCGAGCACGAAGTGCTTGTCCAAGCCACAGACAATGTGGGCCTCAGCGTCGAACAGACCGTCAAGGTTATTGTTCAGAACGTGAACCGACCGCCTGTCTTCCCCATTGACTTCCCGAGCATTATTGCTGCGCAAGAAGGCGATATCATCCCTATCGACACGAGCGAAATCTACGACCCTGACGGGGACACAGTGACCGTGACGTTCAGCACACCTTTCGGCCAAGATGGCCTGTGGCGTACCGACATCGGCGACGGTGGCGAATACTCTGTTGATGTTGTTGCTTCGGACGGCAAGAGTACAACCAAGGAGACCGTACTGGTCAAGATTGGCTTGCTCAATACCGCACCTGTGCTCTCGCGCATCCCAGACATTACTGTCTTTGAAGGCGAGACCATCTACATCAGACCGGAAGCGACAGACCGTGAAGGCAACGCTCTCAGCTACGCATACAGTGGCTGGATGACCAGCAGCGCCTACGAAACCACCTACGAGGATGCAGGTGTCTACAGCACTAAGGTCACTGCCAGCGATGGCCAGCACTCAGACAGCCAGGTTATTCACATCACAGTGATTGACCGAAACCGTCCGCCTGCTTTCATCGTTCCGGGCTAAACATCTTCTTCATAACTATTTTATATTCCTTCTTTTTCCCTTCTCATTATGAGTATTGAACTTGTAGGCTATGGAGCTATGGTCGTTGTCACCTTCGCCCTTGTTCCCCAAGTCATTAAATCATGGAAAACAAAATCAACGAAAGATATCTCAATACTGTGGAACTCAATCTACCTTGCAGGGCTTGTTCTCTGGTTCATTTATGGCTTTGGTATTCAGAGCTGGCCACTCGCAATCTCTGCGTTCCTCGAGAGTGGATTAGCAATTTCACTCATTACATTGAAGATGAGATATGGTTAGAAAAGTTCCAGATATTCGCCATACCCTTGTTCTTCTAAGTCTTCTTTCGGAACAAATAGTAAGGCTGCACTGTTCATGCAGTAGCGTAAACCCGACGGTGTGGGTCCATCGTTGAAGACATGACCGACGTGACTATCAGCCTCTTTACTGCGGATCTCAATGCGCTTCGAGAACAACGAGTTATCTTCGCGTTCCACAATGTTTAATGGCTCGAGCGGTTTGGTAAAGCTCGGCCAGCCAGTACCTGACTTGTACTTGTCTGTCGACGAGAATAAGGGCTCACCGCTGACGATGTCGACGTAGATGCCTTCGGCAGTATTGTTCCAGTACTCGTTATTGAACGAAGGTTCAGTGCCGTCCTCTTGTGTTACTTTGTATTGTAAGGGTGTCAACGCCGCCTTCTCTTTTTCAAAGTGTGATGAGGAGTATGCTAGTTCTTCCTCAGTCCATTTCGTCTCCAAGTACTGGTCTCGCCCAGATCTTGAACGGTAGTATTTGTACTTTATTGGACTCTTCTTGTAATAATCTTGATGATAGTCCTCGGCAGGATAAAAAGTTGTATAGGAGATAATGGGTGTGTACAGTGGTTTATCATAGCGGCCAGATAAGGCTAAGGCTTCCTTAGACTTCTCAGCAACAGCCTTCTGGGCTTCATCATGAAAGAATATCGCTGACCGGTATTGCTTTCCCTGGTCGACGAACTGACCGCCAGCATCTGTTGGGTCAATCTGCCGCCAAAAATGTTCAACAAGATCTCCATAGGAGACTTTAGCAGGGTCGTAGCTAATCTGGATTGCCTCCACATGACTGGTCTTGCCAGCGCTAACCTCTTTGTACGATGGGTTCTCTTCCTCGCCACCAGCGTAGCCACTCACAACACTGATAATGCCATCAACATGCTCAAAAGCGCTCTCAACACACCAGAAGCAGCCTCCGGCGAAGGTCGCGAGTGCTGTCTCTGCAGTTTCCAACTCAACATTCTTGTCCATTTCAACCATCAAATCATCCTCAATAAGAGTAGTGGTACACGACGCTAAGAAGAGCAAAACCACCAAAAAATATTTCATAGAGCTTTTTTCTTCATCGTGCTTTAATATCTTATCTTTGACCCTCAGAGAAGCATTAACACCCAGACAACAGCTCCTGCAGCCAGCGGCACCAGGATGTTGTCGTCCAGGAGAATGCGGCCTTGCTTGTAGTCAAAGCTCTCGACGAGCATACCAATCATGCTCGCAATAAAGCCTTGCCACCAGGGCAGCACTGGCAAAAGAATGAGTGTACAAACGACAGCAGCAATGAAACGCGCATCCAAATCCTTCTTCTTGTTCCATGGCACCGGCATCTTGCCGAGGAAGACACCATACCATAACGCAATCGTATCGCCGACAGCGAGGATAATCATACCCGCAACTGCAGCCTTTGTCGGGAAGAACGCGGCAAGGAGTAGAAAAGAGAGATGATAATACAAAGCGCTCAAACCAGGAATCATATGTTTCTTGTTGTCTGCACGATCCATGAGGTCAAAGAAGATAGCAAAAGCTGGATGTTTCCAATGGCGCGTCATGATATAACTGAAGGTTGCCCCGAGGCTGAGAATGAAGAATGTCGCGAACAATCGCCAGTCGGCAAGGCCGTACCAGAGCAAAGCAGCGAGGAAGATACCCCAAGCCATGTGCGTGAACTTGCGTCGTACCTCAATGAATAACTCACTCACAGTCTCACCCGAAAAACTCGTTCAATCCTTTTTGTTGCTTCGGCTTCTTCATCGCTGACTTGGCAGCGGCTTGCTCCATATAACTCTTCGCTTGTCGTTGCCCGGGAAAACGAGGAATCCCATACACTCCATCATAGCCAGGTGTGAATTCAACCTTGCCTGCTCTTACTGCGATGATGTCCTTCGCGATTTCAGGTGAGGTCACTGTGAGAAGTTTCTCCTCGGTGACACTCATCAAAATATCATATTCGTGCTTGCCTGCTTTCAAAATCTTCCAGTATTCGTTCCAAACAGTCTTTGTATTGATGCCTTTACCAAGGACTAAAGAAAGTATCTCATGAAGGGGAAGCAGCTTGTAGAACTTCTGAGAATGACCCTCTTCTTTCTGTGGCCTATCAGCGAGTTCTTCAATCCGATACCATACTCCTATGGTCATCTCTTTCTTGCAGACAGGACACATCTTCTTTGCTTTCTTGCTTTCTTCTGGTTCCATCGAGACATTACAAGCACGATGGCCATCAGCATGATATTTTCCGTAAGCAGGCTCAGTCTCAATCGTCCCCCAAAACCCTTCACCGGTGCGAATCGCTTTGATGATAGTATCATA
>JAAOYD010000024.1 GCA_018221165.1 Candidatus Woesearchaeota archaeon
GAATTATATTCCCTGATGGACTTCCGTGGTGTGGATGTTGCCGCTGAAAGTGATGGTTCGAATGGACGGCCTTTTTTGAGTGAACCCTTCGTGTTCAAGTATGGTGATACGTCTGCCGGCGATCGCATCATCGATTCGCAATGGGTTACTGATACAGTATATGTTGACAAAGTTATGAACGGTGAGGAATGCTTCTTCGGTGTTAATTTTGCTGACGGCAGGATTAAGTGCTATCCGACCCAGAAAGGAAAAGGGTATTACACTATTTATGTGCGTGGAGAATCCTATGGCGCGAATAACTTCTTCGCGACCAGTGCGGATGTTGTGATTGACAAAGCATCAGGATTGACCTGGATGCGCAAAGACAGCGGTTTCTACGGTTTCAATGGCGAACGCTGGGAAGAAGCGCTGGCTTTTTGTGAAGCCTTGACACTTGCTGGTAATGAGTGGCGTTTGCCTAACGCGAAGGAATTGCAGTCGATAGTTGATTATTCACGTTCGCCGTCAACAACAAATTCTCCTGCAATCAACCCGTTGTTCGAGACTTCTTCGATAACGAATGAAGCTGGCGAAGCTGATTACCCGTTTTTCTGGACCAGCACGACGCACGTCAGCGAGAGGAGCGCCGATCAAGCGGTGTACATCGCTTTCGGTCGGGCCATGGGAAAGATGAATGGCAAATGGATGGACGTGCATGGCGCCGGAGCGCAGCGCTCAGACCCGAAGATAGGTTCTGCTTCGGAGTATCCCGACGGTTTCGGTCCCCAAGGCGACGCGCGACGCATTGAGAATTATATTCGTTGCGTGAGTGGCGGCGCTGAGAAGGTTGCTGGGTTGTCTGCTGCGACCGCACCTGTTGGGACTGCGAAACCAGCGCCTGGACAGGAAGTGGTAGGACCAACTCCTACTTTGCCGCCACCTGAAGCGATCTATGCCTGTCAAGCTAAAGGCGAAGGCATGTTCTGCAAGTTTGCCGGGAAGGTTGGAACGGTAACTGGCGAATGTCGCGAAATCGGGGAGTTCATCGCCTGTGTGCCAAAACCGTGATTTTTGCGCCTGAGCGTAAGACCTAAAAAGAGGAGGGTTTTTTGCGAGAGCATGGACTCGCATGAGGAGGAAGAGAATGTCTTGCATGGTTTTAGACGCCTCTGGCTCGAGAAATACGATATTCTCACGCTACTCTTGAGTGTGTATGGGTTCTTTGTGCTGGATAAGCCGCACAGTATCATTATTGTGTTACTTGTTTTTGGGAAAGTGTTCGGGCATAAATTGGAGTTGGACAGAATCATCTCTTACTTCTGGTACGATGTGTTGCTGCTTATGTATCCGGTGTTCCTTGGACATTACTGGTTGGGAATATTCTTCTTCTTGACCGGACGGGCGCGGAAGCTGGACTATGGGATTACCCCGAAGGAAGAAAGGCATCCGGTGTTCTGGTTGCGGAATAATCTCGGACGGCAGAAGTAGCGCTAATACCTCAGATTATGGTTTTTCTTATACCAGAGCATGACAATCATAGTAATTGCTGTGAGTAAGGCGAATTCGCAGAGGACGCTCGGGAGTTGTATAAAGAACTTCGGCAGGAAGATGAGGAAGACCAAGGTCGGCGCCGTAAAGACCGCCATGCTGAGCATGCCGAGATGGAGCATCACCCGCTCCTCCTTTTTCTTAATGCGTTGGGAGAAGAGATAGAACAAGACGCCGGTACCAACGATATAGGTGAGGTAGTAGAGCGCGAAGAAGTCACCGAGGATGCCCGCGGTGGGGTATTGGATGAAGACGGTCTGGCAGATGGCTGATTCTCCATAGTAGAAGATGGCGAACATGGTGACGAAGAAGATTGCGGGAGTGTAGATGAGCAGGTGCCAGTAATACTTCACCTTCTTTCTTGACATGATGAGCGCGAAGGAGACGGCCAACGCCGGCAGGATGGCTGTGATGATCATGGCCAACTTCGTGAAGACGCTCACTCCAGTAATACAGATGAGGAACTCATTCAACTGATAGATGCCCAGAAAGAACATAATCGTAGCGATTATCTGGTTGA
>JAAOYD010000025.1 GCA_018221165.1 Candidatus Woesearchaeota archaeon
AACAAGATGGCGGAGGGAAAGAAATGAGCTGCGGCGGTAATTGCCATTGCAATGAGCACCGGCTCGAGGTCAAGGACCATAGTAAGGTTCTCTTGTACGAGCCACGCAAGACGAAAATCATCAAGTCGCAACGGCTTGGCAGTAGACATCACCTTATCCGCATCGAGGCGCATACCGACCACGAACCCGGACAGTTCTTCCAATTAACCGTGCTCGGTTTTGGCGAAGCACCAATTAGCATCGCCTCACACAGCAAAGACTACATCGATCTCGTGATTAATCCTGTCGGCTCGGTCACGAAAGAAGCCATCAGGAAGAAAGTGGGCCAGCATCTCCTCTTGAGAGGACCGTTTGGTTTTGGGTATCCCATGCATTACTTTTACAACAACAATATCATCCTCGTTGGTGGTGGTTGTGGCGTTGCACCTTTGAAGGGTGTCATGGATTACATTGCGCAATACCGAACGCACTACCGCAAGGTCGACTGTTTCTTTGGTTATCGCAGCCCCTACGATTCTATTTTCACCAAGGACTTCAAGAAGTGGGAGAAAGACAAGGTGTTTGACTTCACCTATGCCTACAGCCAAGCGCCACCAAAATTCACCGGTAAGATTGGCTACATCAATGGCTACCTCGAGCAGTCAGGATTGAATCCAGGTCATACTATTGCACTCATCTGCGGCCCGCCTCCGATGATGCTCAGCGTTGTCGAATCGCTCAAGAAGATGGGCTTCAACGATGACCAGATATGGGTTTCACATGAACGCCACATGAAGTGTGCCACAGGAATGTGCGGTCACTGCATGATAGAAGGAAAGTACACCTGCAAAGACGGTCCAGTTTTCAGATGGGACTGGATTAAGGACGCGAAGGGATAAAATGCCAAAATACGGACCTCACAACATGCTCTGCGACATGGCAGCGATGCCTGATAAGGTTGCAGTGCTGCGCGAGAAACGCGTTAAGGGTCAGAAATTGAAAGTCGGCGTGTTTGGCATCACTGGTTGCGCCGGTTGCCAGCTCACGATTATCTTCGCGGAGAAATTCCCCGACCTCCTGGGTATGATTGACATCATCGCCGTGCCGTTCATCAAGGAGAAGAATCACAAAGGCCGTTTCGACATCATCATTCTTGAAGGTCTTGTCGCGAACAAAGCAGACAAGAAGAAAGCAGAGGAGTTGCGCATGCGCTGCGACATCTTGATGTGTATCGGTGCCTGTGCAGTGCACGGTTGCGTCCCTGCCATGAAGAACTTCATGAATCATCCTGAAGTCGAGCGTGCGGTCTACGCCAAGGTCGATTTCTTGAACAGCCTCAAGGCGACGCCAGTGAGCGCCCACGTCCCGGTTGATATTGAATTGCCGGGTTGTCCTCCCGACGCGAACCAGATTTACGCTGTCCTCACCGACCTGGTCCTCGGTCGACCGCCACGGATTACGCACAATCCTGTCTGTGTTGAATGTGTCAAGCGAGAAGTTGACTGTCTCTTACTCAAAGGAAAACCTTGCCTCGGTCCCATCACCACTGGTGGTTGCGATGCGATTTGCACTGCCGCTGGTCATGAATGCATGGGTTGTCGTGGCCCGACCCACGACGCGAATCTGCCTGCGTTCATTAGCGCGCTTGAGGATAAAGGCTACAAGCGCGAGGACATCGAGAATAGATTGCACACCTACGCCGCGCTCCTCGTCGATGAGGAAGCCAAGATGCAAGGCGTCAAGTGGAAGAAGAAAATCGCGAAGAAGAGGAAGAAATAATGGCACGCACCATCACGCTGGACCACATCACGAAGATTGAAGGCCATGCTTCACTCACTGTTAAGGTGGACAAGGGCAAGGTCAAGAAGTGCGAACTCGGTTCGACAGAAGGCGCGCGCTTCTTCGAAGGTTTAGTGGTTGGTCGTCCCTATGACGACGCCTACGAGATGGTGATGCGTATCTGTGGCATCTGCAGCGTCGGTCACTTCACCGCTTCATTGAAAGCCTTGGAGAATGCCATGGGCGTCAAGGTCAGCAAGCAGACCCAAGCCATGCGTGAAGTCATGGCAATCGGCGAACGTCTCCGTTCCCACGCTACTCACCTCTACTTCCTCGCACTCCCTGACTACCTCGGCTACGAATCAGCGCTAGCCATGGCACCCAAGTTCAAGAAGGAAATTGCGGACGCACTCATCCTCATGAAAGCGGGGAACGACCTGGTCACGGTCTTCGGCGGTCGACAGATGCATCCCATGGGCGGACGCGTCGGTGGCTTTACCCATTATCCGCGGAAAGAACAGCTTGAGAGCCTCATCTCCTTACTGGACAACTGCGAAAAGCCCGCAATGAACACCCTGAAGCTCATCTGCACACTTACCTACCCTGACTTGTGGGTCGAGCGCGAACACCTCTCACTGCTCCAAGAACATGGTTTCCCTCTGCTGACCGGAGACATCATCAGCGACGAAGGCTGGCGGATTAAGGAGCGAGCCTACGGCAAGTACTTCAAAGAATACGTCGACCGGTGGAGCACCGCCAAGTTCGTCGTGAAGAACGGCAAGAGCTTCATGCTCGGTGCTTTACCGCGCATCAACAATAACCATCCTTCCCTTGATGCTGATATCAAGGCGGAGCTCAAGAAGGCAAAGATACATTTCCCGAATAAGAATCCGTTCTACAACAACGTGGCCCAAGCGATTGAACTCGTGGTGTGGGTGCGCCGCTGCAAGAAACTGCTCGGGCGTTACGTCGAGAAAGGCTTCAAGCACGAGAAAATCAAAGTTGTGCCGAAAGCAGGCATGGGTGTCGGCGTCGTCGAAGTGCCCCGCGGTGTCCTGTTCCATACCTACACCATCAACAAGAAGGGCTATGTGACTAAGTGTAACATCATGACGCCCACTTGCCAGAACCTGAAGGCCATGCAGGAGGATGTCAAGATCTATCTCCAGCAGCTCCTCGATAAAGGTGTGAAGAAAGCAGACATCCCACTCGAGATAGAGAAGCTCATCCGCGCCTATGACCCGTGTTTCTCATGTAGTACGCACTTCTTGAAAGTTGAGTGGGAATAAAAAAGGAAAAAAGGTTTCTAAGCTGCGTCGCGGTGCTCGTTGAGCATGTCGCGATACATCTTTGCAGCGTCTCTCCACGCGTCGACCCACAAGTCTCTTCTCGTTTGTTGCGGGAACATCACACCACGGCTAGCATTCACGATGACATTTCTAGTTCCGTAATGTTGCCAAATCTCTTGTGCTTCACCACCTTGAGCACCCACTCCAGGCATGAGGACAAGCGTATTATTACCAGCATAGAGATGAGTATTTGCGATTTCTTCCGGAGTAACATGGTTCTTGTCACTTGGTGCACCAATCACGATGCCATCGATACCGAATCGTTTTGCATCATGTGCGAGATGCGTGTATTGTCTGACGAAGACGCCGACACCAGGGCACTTGATGATATTTTGTTCATGATAGTTGTCCCCGGGAATGATTTCGACGAGTTTATTTTTTTCTCGTCTGTAATGTGGATTACTCATAAGACACATAGTAATAATACCGATATCATGTGCTTTGCCGAACTCTGCAAATTCTTCCATGTTTCCAGCGTAAGGAGCAACGGTTACTGCATCAAACCCTTTTGTTGCTGCAGCCCAGACTCCTGCTTGACTTGTCGAACCAATATCCGCAATCTTCGCATCGAGAATAACTGGAGTTTCCAATTCTCTTGCAAGTTCAACAATATAGCTAAGGTGTTCTAAGTCACTAGAGGTGATTTTAGAATCAGTCAGTCCTTCTCTTTCACCTTCTGTCAACCAATATTGAAGATTTGGTTTGAATGCTGCTACAAAGGGTGCGACTGTTTCCATAAAGTCAAGTGTCCATTTAATCTTATCAACACCTTTAGAGAGACCTTTTTCACCACGTCCCAACGCATATTCTGCAGGATCAAGACCTGCGCATAATACTGAGTTCTTCCTTGCAACGCTATCCAACCATAATTCACGGAATGTCATTGTTTCACCTTCACTCGTTTTTTAACACTGGCGGGAAGCCGTGTCGTTCACCCCATTCGAAGGGTGCTTCGCGCCATTCTTCGAGGAGTTCAATTTCTTCGGGAGTGACATATCCTCGTTCTTTTGCGACTGCAAGCAACACGTCATATGTGAGTGCTGATTTTACTAGGCAGGGTTCTGTAAGCTTGCCGAATGCATTGTGCACAGTGTCGAGATTGTAGTTGAAGATTGAACAGCACAGTTCGATGTCTGCGCCGAGTTCTCGGAATTGCTTAACTTCTTTAGCTGAGCTGCCGCCAGTGCTAATCAAGTCTTCGATGACAACACCTGTTCGTCCGCGTAGATCTGCAGGTATGACTTCCCATGTCACGACTGATTGATAGTCTGGAACTGAAAGTCCTATTTCTTCGAGTGCGGCTTTTGCGTCGTTGAGGTAGCCATCCCCGATACGCATATCCATAAGGGCGACGTTCCATCCTTTTTTTACGACGCCTTCAATTTGTTGTTCGAGGCCATGCTCTTTTGCTTTCTGCCTGGCGTAGAGGAAGGGGAGTTGCATGCCGTTCGCTGCAGTAACGCCGTATGGGATCGCGATGGGACTTGTTGAGGCGATAGCATCAACTTCACTGATATCGAGAGGGGCTATTGGTGGTGTTGGAAACGCGAGTGCTTTACCGGTGGCGTTATCGTAGATGACGAGCGGGATGCCGAGGCGGTTCGCGACGCTTGCTGCTGGCGCAACACCTGCAGTCATTGTTCCAGCGATGAACTCTGGTTTGATACCTTCTTCCTTAATCATGCTAACAAGCGCCTGCTCAACGAGCATGCGGTGTTCGAATGACCCAAGCAATTGCCTGTTGTCGTTATAGATTGGCATGCGGTACCCAGATGCCCATTGGAACGGGTTTACAGTATTTAGTTTGATGGCTTCAATATCAAGGCTAGCGTCCGCTATCTTTCTACTTAAATACGAAGTATCCACCCCACCATTGTTAAGTGGTCACAATGATGTTATATTTAAAATTTCTCACCGATAACTATATAATCCTCTCTCCTCGGTAAAGTGTCTATGGGGTTCCTCGAGTGCGTATTTGCGACCGCGAAGAAGAAGGACGCGACGATTATCCTGGCAGAAGCTGAAGATACAAGAGTTCTTGAAGCAGCGAAGATTATCGAGCGAAAGGACTTGGCTGACCTCATCCTTCTCGGCGACCCAAAGAAGATCAACAGCATGCTCAAGCGCAAGAACATCAAACTCAAAGCTAAAATCCTTGATTATGATTCCTATCCGCGTTCTGAACACCTTGCGAAAGAGCTTGTTCTCCTCCGTCAGCGCAAAGGCATGACTTTGCCGATGGCCAGAAAACTCCTCAAGACCAACACCAAGTATCTCGCGGCGATGATGGTGAAGAAAGGTGTGGCTGACGGCTATGTCGGGGGGAATCTCTGTGCTTCTGCAGAAACGATGCGACCTGCATTACAGCTTATCGGCACGAAGCGTGGCTTCGCGAGCAGCTTCTTCATCATGATTTACAAAAAACAACCACTTGTCTTCGCTGATTGTGCGATGAATATGGAACCAACTGCTGAAGAACTCGCTGAAATTGGTGTGCAGAGCGCGAAGAGTGCGCAGAAATTCGGCATCAAACCAAAAGTGGCCTTCCTCAGCTTCAGTACGCATGGTAGTGCGAAGCATCCGAGTGTTGAGCGTGTGAGGAAAGCAACGCAACTTGCGAAGAAGCGTTTGCGTGGCATTCCTGTCGATGGTGAGATTCAATTTGACGCTGCCTGGGTGCCAGATGTAGCAAAACGTAAAGTTCCAGACAGTCCTTTGAAAGGTCGCGCCACAGTGTTCATCTTCCCTAACTTGGACAGTGGGAACATCGCCTACAAGATCGGCCAGCGTATGGCGGGCGAAGAAGCCATTGGGCCGCTCATTCAAGGGCTCAAGAAGCCGGTGAACGACCTGAGTAGGGGTTGCAGCGTGAATGACATCGTCGATGTGGTTGCGATTACTGCCTCAAGCAAATAGTTTATAATTCTCCAGCGCATCCTGTTCCTTATGAGAATATTTGGAATTATCCTGCTCTGTGTCTTACTCAGCGCATGCGCTGAGCCTATGGACTTTTCTGAGAACCTCGTACCGACAGCGGGTGCGAAAACCTCAGTGAACCTCGACGAGGGTCGCAATGTCATCACCGATGTGGGTGGGAAGGCGATTAAGCTCAAGCTCGAGAGTGTGAATGGCGACGAGGCGACTGTTTCCATAGATGAGCAACAAACCACGCTCTCTTTGAACCAGCCAGTGCAGGTAAGCGGGTTTACTGTCACCCTCGACGAGGTTGTCGCTGGCGGCGGTGAGGACCCTAATTACCCTGCGAATCGTGCTGACATCACCTATAGCGGTCCTGGTCAGCCCGGTGTCCGCGACTTCATCAATGAAGGTACAGGGCGGGAATTCGTCTATACTGACGGTTCGTCCAAGACCGTCCTACTCACTGCGATGGGTCAGACTGGGAAGCGCGGTGTGACCGCCTGGTTCTCTGTGGACGGGGAAGAGAAGACCTTGGGCGATAAGGACGATGGCTATTTCAGTGATGGTAGCTATATCTACGTCCACGGACTCTACTACCGCGACCGGAAAGCGCCAGATACGAGCGCAAAGGTCAGAGTAACGGTTTCTACGTAAAAAACCTTAAAAACCCCATCTCCTCAGACTCTCCTAAAGAGGTGGGTTGTATCGCGAAGATTCTCGTCCTGAACACAGGCAGTAGCAGCGTCAAGTTCGGACTCTATGATGTGGAAGCTGATGGGTTGCTCTCACGTGGGCGAATAGAGAAACTTGGTACTAAAGGCTGCTTTGTCGTGCTTGAACATTATGGCGGCAGC
>JAAOYD010000026.1 GCA_018221165.1 Candidatus Woesearchaeota archaeon
CCCATTGCGCCAGCGTATGAAACCTCTTCTGGATTGTAAAATGTCTCGATGTAAATAATTTTATGGACAAACTTGAGGCTGAGTTTCTTCTTTTTGTAGCCACGATGACGTTCTATTGCTCGCTCGACGATAGCATTGTACGGGCGGTTTCTTACTTTATTCGTAATTCTCTTTGCATTCGGGTTCTTCACAATGGGCACAAATCCTTCGGTTTTAATCCTTTTTACATTGCCGTTGCTTTTCAGGTTGACTCCCCACACGCTGATGCCAGGATAATAATTATGCGGGTGTGATGCAGTTTCATTCCTGAGATATTTGTAAAGCTTCCTAACATTCGTTCTCGTTCTCAAAGGTCTTGACACAAACAAGAGACGGTAACGTTTTGGACCGTCTTTACCAGTATCATAAATGGCGAGCGGGATGGTTGTGGCTCCGCGGAAACGCTGAGGATACTTCTTGTCAAAATAAGCACCAAACTGAAGATAGATACCGGGTGGTGGTCGCCAGTTGTCGTACCGTATGTGGATGAGTTCATTTTGGGGGATGGTATATTCTTTGTATACCTCTGCAAGTTCGTCTTGAGTTAAGGGTTGTGGTGTCGGTTCAGGTTCTGGAGTTTGCTCAGGTGTTACTTGCGTTGGCGTCGCTGTCGGTTGCCTCGCGCGTTGTTTGCGTAACTCTCGTTGGATGTCTTCTGATAATGTGCTCGGACGTCGTTCCGGCCAGAGCCATTTGAGCAATGCGCCTCCTCCTGCCACGAGCGCGAAGGCTGTGAACGCGCGTCGTGTCCTTCCTTGTTCGATGTGGGGGTCAACAGGCGGTGACGTTCTTTCGATTTTTGTAACCTTTAGATGCCAAGGGTCATACTCACGTTGTGCTGTCGACGTTTTGATTTCGCTCGGCGACAACACCCTCTTCTTGACGCGCTCGATGACTTCTTCCGAAGAGATCTTTACTGGTTGTTGTTTTGGAGTTGGTTCAGGTTCTGGAGGAGTAGGTTGGGGTTCTGGTGGTGCCGGTTCAGGAGTTGGTTCGGGCGGTTTTGGTTTAGGAGAGGTAGGTTCTGGAGTTGGTTCTGGTGGTGTCGGTTCAGGAGTTGGTGTTGGTTTGGGAGGTTCGGGTTTAGGAGGTGTAGGTTCTGGAGTTGGTTTTGGTGGTGTTGGTTCTGGCTCAGGTGTTGGTTCGGGCGGCAGCTCGACGAGCGCCTCCACCACCGCTGGTTTGTAGGACATGCTGTCAAGAATCTGTCTGATGCGCTCGTGGATTTCCACAATGCGGTCCTTCGCATGACCGCGCTCTAACGCCCGTTCCCATTCTTTCACTAGATTGATAAGTTTCACATCCTGCTCGACTAACCAGCGCAAATCTTCTTTCTTCGCAATCCTACTCCAACCCTCAACAATGTGTTTGCTCTCAGGATCGCCTTTGTAGGAGTGCCTGAGTGTCTCAGTCATGGCCTCAAGTAGCATAAAGTCTAAGGCGACCTTGCGCATGACGATGGCGATTTCGTTGTCGCTGACATTGATTTTTTTGTCGTCGATGATTCCGCGGATGCTTGTTATTGTCCCATTCAGGTCTTTCAATGCCGGAAGGTTCCTCTCAACCCACCAACGAATATTCCCTGTTTCTTTGAGGAATTTGTTCTTGAGAATGTTATGCTTTCCGTGACCATGTAGTGCCCGGAAAGCACGTTCCAAGTCTTCAATAGGATCGAGCTTTGGCATAACGTTTTCTCCAACAAACTCGTTTAAAAACGTTTGTTCTGTTTGGCGCCGTAAAGCTTAAAAAGCGATAACCTATGGGATTGTTTACAATGAGAACTCTGTACCGCGCACTCTTCAAGGAAATCGGCGAAAAAGGCAACGATAAGCTCATGGGCAAGAAAGTCACTGTGGCTGGACTTGGTGGCGTCGGTTCGATTGTCGCTGCAATCCTGGCGCGCGAAGACTTCGTGCTCCGCATCATCGATAAAGGACGAGTGGAAGAAGCTGACATGAACCGCATGGGTTTGTATGTTGAGCAAGACATCACTAAGTTCAAGGCTAAGCAGGCCAAGATTCGCATGGCGTCGGTAAGTCCCAAGCTTAGCGTGAAGAGTTTTCACGAAGAACTGGGTGAGAGCAACGTCTTTCTCATCAAGAGTGAGTGTGTCGTCGACTGTACGAATAATGTGGATAGCAACACCTTCATCTTCAACTATTGCCAGAAAGAAAAAGTGCCTTTAGTGATAGCAGGATACGCAGGTAGCACTATACACGTATTAGTGGCGACGAAGAAACTCTCAAAGAAGGCCTTCGAACAATTCTTGGCGATTCCAAGCAACGAGGATGTCGGGGCGATTAGTCCCGCGACTCATGCGGCCGCTTCCCTTGCAGTTGTAGAGCTTTTCAAGATATTGCTCGGTAAGGGAAAGAGCAAGATTATCACCTACAACGTCTGGACTGGCAAGCACAAAGAGAAAACGCTCTAGTTCTCCTAAAAAGCACGCCTTTTTAAACGACAGGTGTTTCTTACCCACTTGCCCAGCGAGGCCCCTTCTGGAACGCGCGCGAGGCGGAAAAGGCGCTATTAGCGCGGAGATGAAAGAATGGGATATGGAAGTGACCGGAGCAATGCTCGCGGTGGAGAACGCGGCGGAAGTCGTGGTGGATATGGCGGCGGTGGCCGTGGCGGCGGTGGCGGTTTCGGCGGCGGTCGTGGCGGCGGCGGCGGTGGCGGTTTCGGCGGCCCTCGAGAGATGCATGACGCAAAGTGTGCTGACTGTGGTAAGGACTGCCAAGTGCCGTTCAAGCCGACAGAAGGCCGAGATGTGTTCTGCAGAGACTGCTTTGCGAAGCACAAGCCTCCTCGAGACAGATTTTAACTTGTCTCTAAAAACTTTTTTTCATTATTTTCTTCTTCATCGATTTATTCTTAGAAACGCGAAAGCAAGTAGTATTATTCCTAATGCGAGGTAGAGCAACCCAAAGCCGTTGCCGCTTATCGTCTTGAAGAGGCCGATGAGAAGGAAGATGATGCCGACCACGCTCATATATCTCCAACCCATGGTAAGACTTAGGTGGTTTACTGTTTATAGTTACCGTTTTTAATTGTTTTCTATATGGAAATAATAACCCAAAGCCTTATAAAGAGGTGTCGGTGCCGGGCGTGCATGGTGTTCTCACGACTGAGCGAGCCAATACGCAAGGCACTGGCCTTCGAAGGATATAGCGTGCCGACCCCTATTCAGACGCAGGCTATCCCGCCATCAATGGCTGGGAAGGATATTCTTGGTATTGCGCAGACTGGCACTGGAAAAACGGCTGCGTTCATGCTGCCGATTCTTGAGCGCTTATCCATGCAAAAGAAGGTAATGCCTTCTGGTACACCTCGAGTGTTGATACTTGCGCCAACTCGAGAACTTGCTGCCCAGATTGGGGATAGCTGCAAGAAGTATGGCAAGCATCTGCACATTACACATACAACAATTTTTGGCGGTGTTCGCCAAGGACCCCAAGTTTCTGCTTTGAGACGAGGAGTTGATATACTAGTTGCGACGCCTGGGCGGTTATTGGATTTGATGCAGCAGCGCTACGTGTTTCTGAATCGCTTAGAAGTCTTTGTGCTTGATGAAGCAGACAGAATGCTTGACATGGGGTTCTTGCCTGATGTGAAGCGGATTATTACTAAGTTGCCTACTGAACGGCAGACCATGTTCTTTTCCGCAACCATGTCACCGTCGGTTTCCAAATTAGCAGTATCTATGGTGAATCATCCGGTTCGAGTTGAAGTCACTCCTGAAGCAACGACCGTCGAGACAATCAGCCAGAAAGTGCTCTTCGTCGACCAGAAGAAGAAAGACGCGTTGCTCTGGTTGTTATTGGAACAAGATAACTTGGATAAGGTGCTGGTGTTTACGCGGACAAAGCATCGCGCCGATAAGGTTGCGCGCATGTTGAACAAGAAAGGGTTGAAAGCCGACCCTATCCATGGGAACCGATCGCAGAAACAACGAACACAAGCTCTTCGAAACTTTCATATTGGAAGGAGCAGGGTGTTGGTCGCGACTGATATCGCCGCCCGTGGTATTGATGTAAAAGATATTTCTCATGTTATTAATTACGACTTACCGAATGAAGCTGAGAACTATGTGCATCGCGTTGGTCGAACAGCTCGCGCTGGAAAAGATGGCGTCGCGTACAGTTTCTGTGCCGCTGATGAACGGTCTTACTTGCATGCGATTGAGAAGCTGATTAAGATGAAGATTCAGGTTGAGAAGCATCTGTATCATTCCGATGAAGCGTTGAACGCGAAAGGTGCTGCGGCGAAGCCGAAGCCACGCGGGCAATGGTCGCGAAGCAGGTCACAAGGGCGTTCGCGACGGCCCTTCAATAGAGAAGTCAAGCCGCGATTAGGTAGTGGTAAGCCAATGAGTAGAGGTAGGCCAGGAGGTGGGAAACCTTCACGAGGAGGCAAGCGACCACCGAAAGCAAATTCTCGCGGTTCACGAGGCAAGCCGAATCGTTCACGAGCGCAATTAGACAGAAAGCCGAGAAGGCGATGATTACAAATCATATTCAAATTGATGTGCTTCACTCCCATTATCAGGGAAGAATTTTTGAGTGTAGGGATGACCCTCACAGTCATTTTCTTGACTCCAACGCCAATTCCCACCAGTGCGATGTTCTTCACGGCACCAACTGTCGAACTGGAGGTATCCAAGATATGTATTGTTGTTGTCGAAGACTCTTGTTCGCAGAATTCCATCTGCACCTTCTTTAAAACCAGTTCCGTATTTAGCGGGTAGAAGTTCATGATTTCGCACCTGCTCTTCTATACCTTGCGTTGGTGGTGGAGACGCTTCCTTGCAGGCGAGCATTGTGGTGAGGCTGGCAGCGAGGGCTAGCGAAATAATCTTTTTCATTACCTCTTGGGAATGGTTACGTGTATTAAATGCCTTTCGGAAGGCTTATTAAGGTGTTTTTCTCGAAGAAACTGGGTGATACCTTATGGATATTTTCAAATGGGCAAATAAGAAAGCGAAGAATTTCAACAAGTGGTATGACTTCTCCATCTTTAAGGTGACGATGATCGCGTTTGCCTTATGGTTGGCGATTGTCTGGCCAACTGTGTTGAAAGTAAATCCTTGGATCTACTTCGTCATCTTTGTCGTTGGTTGGATCTATCTCTGGTGGAAGATGTTCAAGTAAAAAAGTTTTTTTTGAAAGAATTAGAAAATATGTTTTATCCGTTCACTGCTTCTCTGCATTCTTTCTGTTCTTTTTCGTATTCTATGCGGTCGCAGACTTTAATGTCTTTTTCGCTGATAGCGTATTCTTTGAAGCACGTGTCTTTATTACCCATCATCAGGCGCTCACAAGCGTTTGGGTCTTCACTGTTAATCGCGACTTGATTCACGCATTTTACTGCATAATTCCAGTCTTCAATTCTCACGCAGTCTGTTGCGCTTTCGTCATTCACTGCTGCTTTGAGCATGCAGGAATCCCAACTAGAGGATGTTTCTTTCATGAGTTCACAATCCTTTACTGTTTCGGCAGCTAACCAAATACAGGTGTCTCTTTCTTCTTCATCAAATCTATTGAAGTTACAGTGTTCTGCACCGTTCTTCGTGGCAAACTTCTCCACACATTTTTTTGCACCTTCTTCGCTAAGTTCGAAGCAAGGTTCTATATCGCCGAGTTCAGCTGAGATACTCATGATGCAGAGTTCTTCGTCACTATCGCTTGCAATAAGACCGCATGCCTCGAGATCGTTGTCGAAATGTGCTGATTCAGAATAACATCTATCTTTGTCTATGGCATGACTGCAAATTAATTCATTCCCTGTTGCACCAGCAACATCCCAGATGCAATACTCTTGCGTGTTCTTCTCTTCGATCATGTCACAGAGATTGACGTCGCCTTTCGCCTCCGCCATCCTACGCAAGCACTTCCATTGTTCAGAATGATACTGGTCACCGTTCTCTTTCTCTACAATGAGCATCTTACATTGTTCAGGATCGCCACTCTTGAGAGCAGCTCTCATTTCCGGGCTATCAATAAACATATCCATGCAACCAGATAATACTACTGTTACTACTAGAATTAATACCAACACAAGTAATCGCTTCATACCTATCCCCCCTCGGTCAGAAGAAACGAGTACCCGTTTATAAGTACTACGGACTCTTCTCTTCTTCGGACTGTACGTCTTTATCGTCCTTCACACATCTCGTCATTGACGACTGTGCCTTTGCAGGTTCCTTCTTGGACAAAGTTGTAGTCATAGACGACTGCGACCACTGATTTTCCTCTTGTCTTGCAGCACTCGACACAAGCATCAGATGATCTCACACAAGTACCATCACTGCATTCATAGCCATCGCAGTATTCAGGGCAATCTTCTTCATCAGCAACTAAGGAACCGTCCTCGCAGGTGTAGGGGTTGCACTCCCATCGCTCCCTCACGCAATCACCATTAACGCATTCAAACCCATCACATACTACAGGACAATCCCTGGATGATTCAACAAGCGAACCATCTTCGCATTCGTATGGGTCGCACTGCCATCGTTCTCTGACGCAACGATCGTCATCACATTCATAGCCAGAACAGCTTGTTGGGCAATCACGAGATGACTCAACGAGTGTGCCGTCTTCACATTGATACGGGTTGCATTCCCAACGTTCTTTGACACAGCGACCATTAGTACATTCGTAACCGTCACATTCTTCTTCGACTGGGCATTCGCTTTCAGTTGCGGCAGTTGAACCATCAGGACAGCGCACTAAGGTTGGTTCAGGAGTAGGTTCCGGTTCAGGTTCTGTAGTGGTCTCAGTACATTCCTCAGCCTCAGGACACTCCTCAGCCTCAGGACACTCAGGACAACCAGCAATCTCCTCACCATCAGAACCATCACATGTATACGCGCACTTATCAAAACCAACATCATACCAATCATAAGAATCACACGTGTTAGCCATACCGACGCCTTCACCAAGCATGTCGCGATTATTACCACAAGCAATGTTTCGAATCAAAGCCGAATCGCTCTGCACGTCAAAACCTGTGCGGTAATTCTCAGCCTCACAACCAATAACGACGCTGTTCGCGCCCGTCACTAAGAAACCAGTGCCGTGACGAATCTCCGAGACTGCACCACTAGAAGGCACATTAGAGCTGCCATTATCTTCGCCACCGCCAAGAATAGTCGCGACAAAATTAATCATCGTGGCAAAGAAACCACCAGACTGCTGCTGGCTCTGCGCTTGCGTTTGTTGTTGCACTTGAGCACCGCCTTGCACCTGCGCGCCGGCCTGAGCACCATTTTGTGGCTGATTCTGCTGAATATTCTGCATACCACCACCAGCAAGTTCTTGTTGACCATACTGCACTAACTCGCGCGTCACACCAATTATTTTAGTCAAGGAATACGCGCAACGAAC